>CANJSR010000073.1 GCA_947476855.1 Acetobacteraceae bacterium | reverse complement strand
GAGGGAGGCGAAGTCTTCGCCTTGGAAATGGTCTTGCATGGGCGTGCTGGCGCGCGCGGTGGCGGATAATGCCATGTGGCTTGGGTGTTCCGTTACGGATGTCCGGGTTGACCCCGGGGGTTGCCGTGGAGTGCGCGCTGCTTGCGGAAGCACGACTTGCCCGCGCGGGTGCGCGGGCCGGGTTGCGGGTATGCCGGCCCGCGCGAGGCGTTCCGACACGGGAGACATACCCGTGGTGTTGTTGGTGTCAAGTACGGAGAACGGGCGTCGGATCGTTCCAGACTATATCTACGCCCAATTCCGGGAACACGGCGTTGCCCGAAACCAGCGCCGCGCCGTCATGCCGAGCCTGGGCGGCCAGCATGCGGTCGAAGGGGTCGCGATGGGGGTGGTCAAGCCCGCCAGCGAGGCGCACATGCTCCATCGAGACGGGCAGAGGAATGAAGCGGGAGCGGCGCATGGTCGCGTCGAACTTGTCGAGCAGCGACCCGACCTCGGGCCATTTGCCGAGGCGGTACTTGGTCGCGATCTCCCACATGCTGGCCGAACTGACATAGACGGTGCTGTCGGGGTGGGCGATCGCGGCGCGGGCCTGGGAAGGCAGGCGCCGGTCGTCGGTCCACCACCAGACCAGGGCGTGGGTGTCGAGAAGCAGCTTCACTCCCACGCGTCCAGTTCGTCGTCGGGCAGGGGATCGAACAGCGCGTCGGGAATCGCCAGGCCCTTGAGCAGGCCCGGGGTCCGCGGCGAGGCGTCTTCCACCGGCACCAGGCGAACGAGGGGCTTGCCGGAGCGGCCGATCAGGATTTCCTCTCCGGCCGTCGCACGGTCGATCAGGCGGGAGAGCTGGGTCTTGGCGTCGTAGATGTTCACGAGCTCGGGCATAGCGGCACCAGGTAAACCAATGGTTAACGGCAACGGATTTTTTTGTCCGTCGCAGTTGGTTAGGTTAGTTGGTCTGGTCCGATTTTGCAAGGTAAGCCCGCACGATCCCCAGGGCCTGGGCGAAGACCGCGTCCGTGTCGCTGGCGGTCGTGTCGAGGATGATGGCGTCGTCGGCAGGGCGCAGGGGGGCGGCGGCGCGGGCTTCGTCGCGGGCGTCGCGTTCCGCCATGTCCCGTGTGACGTCCGCCAGGTCGGCCTCGGCGCCGCGGGCTTGCAGTTCCAGCCAGCGACGGTGGGCGCGTTCGGCGGGGCTGGCCGTGACGAACAGCTTTACGGGCGCCTCGGGGAAGATGACCGTGCCGATGTCGCGCCCGTCCAGCACCGCGCCGGACTGGCGGCCGAAGGCACGCTGGAAGTTGAGCAGGGCGGCCCGCACCGCGGGGATGGTTGCGACGGCCGAGGCCGCGGCGTCTGCTTGCGGCCCGCGAAGGTCGGTCCGCGCAAGGTCTTCCGGCACCAAGGCACGCGCGGCTGCCCCGGCGGTGTCGGGGTCGGAGGGCACACCGCCGCCATCCAGCACGCGCCGCCCGACCGCGCGGTACAGCAGGCCCGTGTCGAGGTAGGGCAGGCCCAGCGCCTGTGCCAGGCGGCGGGCGAGCGTACCCTTGCCGGCGGCGGCGGGGCCGTCGATGGCGATGACCAGGGGTGTCGACATGGCTTCAGACCGGCGACAGGCGCGCCCCGGCGCCGTTCATCAGATTGGCGAAGCCGGGGAAGCTGGTGTCGATGAAGGTCGCGTCGTCCACCGTCACGGGCTGCGCGGAGGCCATGCCCAGCACCAGGGCCGCCATGGCGATGCGGTGATCCATGTGGGTTACGACGTGGCCGCCACCGGGCGGCGGACCGCCATTGCCCTCGACGATCAGGTCATCGCCCTCGATCGTGACCTTCACGCCGTTGGCCGACAGCAGGGCGGCGGTGGCGGACAGGCGGTCGCTCTCCTTCACCCGCAGTTCCTTCAGGCCACGCATGCGCGTCGTACCCTGCGCCGCAGCGGCGGCCACGGCCAGAATCGGGTATTCGTCGATCATGCTCGGCGCGCGTTCCGGCGGGACCTCGATCCCACGCAGCGCGCCGAAGCGGACCAGCAGGTCGCCCACCGGCTCCCCGCCTTCGACGCGGCTGTTCTGGATGGTCACGTCGGCGCCCATTTCGTTCAGCGTGGCGAACAGGCCGCAGCGGAGCGGGTTCAGGCCCACGGCCGGGATGGTCAGCGCCGATCCGGGCACCAGCAGGGCGGCAACGAGGGGGAAGGCGGCGGATGACGGGTCGCCCGGCACGATCACATCGGCTGCGCGCAGTTCCGGCTGGCCCTGCAGCGTGATCAGGCGGCCGTGACCCTGGACCTCGACATGCACGGTCGCGCCGAAGTGGCGGAGCATGTTTTCGCTGTGGTCGCGGGTGGCCTCGGGTTCCTCCACCCGGGTTTCGCCAGGGGCGTTCAGGCCGGCGAGCAGGACGGCCGACTTCACCTGGGCCGAGGGCACGGGGACGCGGTATTCGAGCGGCATTGGGTCACGCGCGCCCTCGACCGCCAGCGGCAGGCGGCCGCCTTCGCGGGAGGCGAAACGGGCACCGGTCATCGACAGCGGCTCGGTCACCCGGCGCATCGGGCGGCCGCGCAGGCTGCCGTCACCGGTCATGACCGCGAACAGCGGATGGGTCGAAAGGATGCCGCACAAAAGCCGAGCGGCTGTGCCGGAATTGCCCATGTCGAGGACGTCGGCGGGTTCGGTGAGGCCGCCGATGCCGCGGCCGGCGACGCGCCAGGTGCCATCCGAATCGAGCGTGACCTCGGCCCCGAGCGCCCGCATGGCGGCGGCGGTGCGTAGCACATCCTCACCGGTCAGCAGGCCGGTGATGCGGGTTTCCCCGATGGCGAGCGCGCCGAACATCAGCGCGCGGTGGCTGATCGACTTGTCTCCCGGCACGGCGATGCGGCCGGTCAGGGGCCGATCGGCGGGGCGCGAGACCCAGGGGTGGGATGCGGCATGGTCCATGGGATGATTTCCGGCGCTGTCTTGGGGCCGCGTCGGGGTGTCCGGACGGGCGAGCGCGCGCTTAGCACGTGCTTTCTCCATTTGACAGCGCGGCGCCGGGGTGGCATGGCCGCGCCCTCTTGAACGCAGACCCTGTCCGGAGACGAAGGGCCCTCCCATGGCGAAGCCAGACCTCGGCACGAAACGCGTTTGCGTCGCCTGCAGCGCCCGTTTCTATGATTTGACCAAATCCCCGGCGATCTGTCCGAAATGCGGCACCGAGCAGCCGCTTGACCAGCCGCGCCCGCGCCGGCCGGTGGGCAATGTGGTGGACGACAAGCGTCCGAAGAAGCCGGCGCCCGCGCCTGGCATCGAGGATGTGGATGTCGAGGTGGAAGGCGTCGAGGACGTCGAGGAGGAGGATGTCCTGGAGGACACCAACGACCTCGAGGACGACGCCGATGCGATCGTCCCGGAGATCGACACCGACAACGACGAAGGCGACCGCTGACCGTTCCGGGTCCTACAGGCGGCGCAGCAGCCTGAGGCCGATGACCAGGACGATGTCGTAGGGCAGGGCTGGCACCTCTCGCAGGCGCCAGTACCAGCGTCCTGGCGGCGCTGGTGGCTGTGGCGCGCGTCGTGCCCGGATGCCCGCGAGCCAGAGCAGCGCCACGCAGCGCGGCTGGTGGTAGCCGCTGGTCGCCACATGGACCGCCCCCTTCAGCCTGTGCGCCAGCAGCAGGCGGCGCACCGCGCGGACCGATGACAGCGTGTCGGTGGCCGTATCCTCCAGGATGATCCGTTCCGCGGGGACGCCGTGATCTAGCAGGCGCGCGCGCATGACCTCGGCTTCCGAGTCGCCGAAGCGGCCCTGACCGCCGGTTGGGATGAAGATCGGGTCCGGCTGTGTGGCGCCGAAGCGCGCGGCGGCGTCGATCCGTTCCCGCAGCGTCGCGCTGGGGTGGCCGTCGGGACGGACGGCGGCGCCGAAAATGACGATGATGGGTGGGGCCATGGTCGGTTGATCATACTTGACGCTGTGGCGCGGGGCACGCACGGTTCGGCCGCCGGATAAGGGAGTTTGGGCCATGAAAGCGCTGACCGAGGCGGCTGTCCGCCAATATGAGGACCTTGGCTACTACTCCCCCGTGCCGGTGATGGCGGCGTCCGAGGCGCATGCGCTGCGGGGTCGTCTGGAGGCCTTCGAGGCGAGCGCCGGGCGGTTGGCGGGCAAGCTGCGCCACAAGCCGCATCTGCTGTTCACCTGGCTGAGCGACCTGATCCACCATCCCCGCATCCTGGACGCGGTCGAGGACGTGATCGGGCCGGATATCCTGTGCTGGGGGACGTCGTTCTTCATCAAGGAGCCTCGGACGCGCAGCTTTGTCTCCTGGCACCAGGATTCGACGTACTGGGGCCTCGATCCGGCGGACGTGATCACGGCCTGGGTCGCTTTTTCCGACAGCAACGCCGAGAACGGGGCGATGCGGGTGATCCCCGGGTCGCACAGGATCGACCAGGTGCCGCACCGGGACACGTTCAGCCCCGAGAACCTGCTGAGCCGCGGGCAGGAGGTCATGGTCGATGTCGATGACCGCCAGGCGGTGATGATGCCGCTGCGGGCGGGGGAGATGTCGCTGCACCATGTGCGGCTGATCCATGGGTCGGATCCCAACCCGTCAGACACGCGGCGGGTCGGATTCGCGATCCGCTATATCCCGACGCATGTGCGCCAGGTGGCCGGCGCGCATGACGCGGCGACGCTGGTGCGGGGCGTGGACCGGTTCGGGCATTTCGCGGCCGAGGAACGGCCGGACGCCGATATGTCCGAGAGCGCGCTGGCCCATCACGCGGCGATTACCGGAGCGCATGCGGCGATCCTGATGCGGGGGACGGGGAAGGAGATGCGGGCCTAGGGGGCGGTTTCGCCGCCCACTATGTACCGATCGGTGTAGGGTGGCGGGGATGATCCAGACCGAGAGCCTGTTTCTGACTGCCGAGCCGTCGGATGCGCTGGCTGCGATTTGCCGCCGGTTCCGCGTCCGCCGCCTGGACCTGTTCGGGTCGGCGGCGACCGGCGCGGGGTTTGAACCAGCGCGCAGTGACCTCGATTTCCTGGTCAGTTTCGAGCCGATGGCGCCCGGGGCATACGCGGATGCCTACTTCGGACTGCTCGCGGCGTTGGAGGACCTTTCAGGCCGGTCGGTCGATCTGGTGACCGAGGCGGCGCTGGAAAATCCTTATCTGCGTCGGCGGGTAGAGACGGAGCGGCGGCCGCTGTTCACGGCGACGTGACCGGTTCGGCGCGGGAGGCGGAGAAGTATCTGTGGGATGCCAGGCGGGCGGCGGAACGCATCGCGCGGTTCACGAGCGGCCGGGACTTCGACGACTATCTCGGCGATGAAATGCTGCGGTCCGCCGTGGAACGGCAGTTCGAGATCGTTGGGGAGGCCTTTGCCGGCCTGCGCCGTGTCGATTCTGTCCTGGCAGCGCGGGTTCCGGATCTGGCGCGGATCGTGGCGTTCCGGAATGTCCTGATCCATGGCTATGCCACGGTCGATGACCAGCTTGTCTGGGGCGTGGTGGAGCGGAACCTGCCCAGGCTGATCAGCGTGCTTTCGGCGTTATTGCCGGATGACCCTCTGGCTGAGTAACGGCCCCCTATCCCCCCAACGCCCGCTTCGCCACCCCGGCCAGGTACCCCGACGCCGCCGGCAGGATCGCGTCATTAAAATCATAGTTCGCGTTGTGCAGTTCGCACCCGCCCTCTCCCGGACCATTGCCGATCCAGACGAAGGCGCCGGGGCGTTCGCCGAGGTACCAGGCGAAGTCCTCTCCAGTCATCGCCGGGGCCATGTCGCGGCGGAGCGGCAGGCCGGCGGTTGTCACCGCCTCGGCCGCCATGTCGCGTTCGGCGGGGCTGTTGGCGGTGACCGGATTGCCGCGGATGAACTCCGGTTCGATCTGCACGCCGAAGGTCTGGGCGACGCCGGCGCAGATGCGGGCGATCGACTCCTCCATCTGGTCGCGCACCGCCATCCGCAGGGTCCGCATGGTGCCGCGCATGATCGCCTCCCCTGGGATCTGGTTCGCGGCTGATCCGGCCTGGAGGATGCCGATCGTCACCACGGCCGAGTCCAGCGGATCGACGTTGCGGGACACGACCGTCTGCAGGGCCAGCAGCAGATGGGCGGCGGCGATCATCGGGTCGCGGGTCAGATGGGGCAAAGCGGCGTGGCCGCCGTGGCCCTTGATCGAGAAGATCAGCCGCCCGCCCGAGGCCATCACCGGCCCGTCATGCACGGCGACCGTCCCGGCCTCCAGCCCTGGCCAATTGTGGTAGCCGAAGATGCGCTCCATCGGGAAACGGTCGAACAGCCCGTCGGCGATCATCTTGCGGGCGCCCCCGCCGCCTTCCTCCGCCGGCTGGAAGACAAGCTGCACCGTGCCAGTCCAGGAGGGGTCGCGCGCCAGCAGGGCCGCGGCCCCCAGCAGCGACGTGGTGTGGCCGTCGTGGCCGCAGGCATGCATGACGCCGGGGTTGGTGGAGGCATGTGGGAGGCCGGTCGTCTCGGCGATCGGCAGGGCGTCCATGTCGGCGCGCAGCCCGACCGATCGGTTGGAATGTCCGCGCGACAAGGTGGCGACGACGCCATGGCCGCCGATCCCGGCCTCGAAGGGGATGCCGAGTTCGGTCAGTTTCTCCCGCACGAACCGGGCGGTTTCCTTCTCGTGCAGGGTCAGTTCGGGGTGGGCGTGGAGGTGGCGGCGCCAGGCCGTCAATGTCTGATGCAGGCTGCTGTCCATGACGCCGTCCCTGGGGTGGTCGTGCGTGAGTACAAGGGGGCGCGGAGGGCGGGTGTCAAGCGCACAGGATCAGGCGTTGGGCGGCCAGCGCAGCAGGCGTTCGGCGCGGAACACCGCAACCCGGCGCAATTCGCGGCCTTGCAGCAGGACGGGGGAGTCGGGCAGCCGCTCCCACCGCGCGAACAGGGGGGCGAGGATCGCGGCCGTCTGCTCGGGGTGTTCGGCGACCAGCACCAGCATGTCCTGGCCGATCGCGGTGGCGGTCGGGTGCGCCAGGCCGAACTGGCGTGAGTCACGGTTCAGGACGACGACGGGGATGCCTGGCCCGAGGCCGCGGGCGATCTTGCCGCCGTCGCGCCAGTTGGGAAGGCCGACGAGGGTGTTCGGCGTCAGCAGGCCTCGGGCGTTGAGGTCGGCGCGCAGAGAGGTCCAGTCCACGCCCTCGGATGTCGGGTCCTTGCGCATCACCGCGGCGAGAGCGGGGCCGAGGACGTCCCAGCGCGTCTGTGCTCCGATCACACCGACCGCGAGCAGGACCAGGGCGGTGGTTCCGGCCATGGTCCGGCGCACCCAGGGCTGGTCGATGCGTTCCGCGATGGCCTGGCCCAGCAAAGGGAACAGCATGAGGTAGCCGGGCGCGGCCCAGTGGAACAGCACGCGATGGCCGGACCAGGCGGCGACCAGGGCAAAGCCGATGATCGGCGGGGCGGCGAGGCAGGCCAGCAGGCGGTGGGCCGAGGGGCCTCCGCGCAAGGCCCGCCATCCCAGCCAGATCATCGGGACCCAGAACCAGGGCAGGACGAACAGGGCGCCGCCGCCCAGGACCTCCAAGGGACCGAGAGGGCGGAAGCGCAGGCCGGAGGCGCGTTCTCCCTGGAACGCGAACGACGCCCAGTCGTGGGTCGCGTTCCAAAGGATGACGGGGGAGAAGACGAGGATGGCGAGAGCCCCGGCGAGATAGGGGCCGGGACGAAGGAGCCACGGACGGTTTGCTCGATCGGACCCGAGCGCCCCCAGCCGCGACAACCCGTCCCAGGCGAGGAACAGAAAGGCCCCCCCGATCGTCAGGATCGCCGTGTATTTCGAGAGCAGCGCCAATCCCGCGCAGAGTCCGGCGCCTGCCCACCAGCCCCAGCGCTCGCCCTGATCGTGCTGCTCCGGGCTATGTCCGTCCTCGCGCTGCCTGTGCTGGGCGCTCCGATGCGTGGCATCCCAGTGGAGGGCGTCCCGGTCACGGCATCCCTTGTGCGGTGGATTCTCGTCGGGGCCATAACCGCCTGATGCTTGCCTGGTCGCGCGCACCAGGCACAGCGCGGCCCCCAGCAGCGCGCAAGTCAGCGGCCCGTCCGGCAGCACCCAGGTCCCGGTGGTCACCCCGAACACCGGAGATAGATTCAACGCCACAGCCGCCCAGAACCCGGCCCGCGCATCCGCCACCGCGCAGCCCAGGCGGAACATCAGCCAGGTCGACAGGGCGAACAGCGCGATGAAGGGCAGGCGGACGATGACTGCGGCCTCGGACCCCGCCAGACGCGCTGCCCCCCAGGACAGCCACCAGGACGCCGGCGGATGGTCGAAATAGCCCAACCCCAGCACGCGACCGGAGGAGACCATGTAGCTCTCATCCATCCCCAACCCGGTCGCCATCCCGAACAGCAACCGCGCCACCGTCGTCAGGCCGATCAGCACCAGCACGGCGCGGGTTTGCGAAGCCAGGCGAGGATCAGCCATCATGGGACGCTCCGCCCCGAAGGGATTCCCGGCCGATGCTGTGCGGTTGCTTTGCCTGTCTCCACACGTTCCTGGCACACGAAATCATCGATTGGGTGGATGACGGTATCACGCCGCTCTGCCCCACCTGCGGCGCGGACGCCGTAATGCCGGGGGTCACGGACGTCACGGAACTGGTCGAACTGCACCGGAAACGGTTCGGGACGGTGCCGTATCAGGGGTGAAGGAATGGGGTTTCACCCCAAACCCCACCAGGGGGCGTTGCCCCCTGGACCCCCACCAAGGGCCGAGCCCCGCTCCCTTACGCCTGCACCACCCGCTGCGTCTGGATCCCGAGTCCTTCCACGCCCAGGCGCATCACGTCGCCCGGCTTCAGGTAAATCGGGGTCGGCTTCATGCCCGAGCCCACGCCCGGCGGTGTGCCCGTCGCGATCACATCGCCCGGGTACAAGGTGATGAACTGGCTGACATAGCTGACCACCTGCACGACCCCGAAGATCATGGTCTTGGTGGAGCCGTTCTGCATCTTCTTGCCGTTGACCTCGGTCCACATCGCCAGGTTCTGCGGGTCGGCGATCTCGTCCTTGGTCACCATCCAGGGGCCGGTCGGGCCGAAGGTGTCGCAGCCCTTGCCCTTGTCCCAGGTGCCGCCGCGCTCGATCTGGAATTCCCGCTCGCTGACGTCATTGCAGACGCAGTAGCCGGCGACGTGGTCCAGCGATTCGGCCTCGGAGATGTAGCGCGCCTTCTTGCCGATCACGATCCCGAGTTCGCATTCCCAGTCCAGCTTGGTGGAGCCACGTGGGCGCAGCACGTCGTCGTTGGGGCCGGAGAAAGCCGACAGCGACTTCACGAACACGATCGGTTCCTTGGGCAAGGGCATGCCCACCTCGGCCGCGTGGTCGGCGTAGTTCAGGCCGATACAGATATAGTTCAGCGGCCGCACGACGCAGGGGCCGATGCGGGGATTGCCTTCAACCTTGGGCAGGCTGTTGGGATCGACCGCGCGGATCATGTCCAGCGCGGCGTCGGACAGCGCGAAGCCGTCGATGTCACGGACGATGCCGGCGAGGCAGCGGATATCGCCGTTGGCGTCGAGCATTGCCGGGCGTTCGGCGCCGGCGGGACCGTAGCGGAGCAGTTTCATCGTCTGTTTCCCCCTGAGGTATTAAAGTGTCAGCCCGCCGTCGATCACGACGGCCTGGCCGGTGATGAACTGGGCCTGGTCGCTGGCCAGATAGACCGCGAGGCCGGCGATTTCCTCGGGCGTGCCAAGGCGGCCCATCGGCTGGCGTGCGACGAAGGCGGCCCGTGCGGCATCCATCGACCCCGCGGCGGCTGCATTCACCGCGATCCGGTCATCGAGGCTGGGTGTCTGCACGGTGCCCGGGCAAAGCGCGTTGCAGCGGACGCCGCGGGTCACGTAGTCGGCCGCGACCGACCGCGTCATGCCGATCACCGCGGCCTTGGTGGCGGAGTAGATGAACCGGTTCGGCACGCCCTTCAGGTTCGACGACACGGAGGCCATGTTGAGGATCACCCCGCCGCCACGCGCCACCATGCCAGGCAGGAACGCCTTCATGGTGCGGAACATGGAGAGGCAATTGAGGTCGAAGCCGAAGGACCATTCGTCCTCGGTCGCCTCCTCGATCGTGCCCTGGTGCACGAAGCCCGCGCAGTTGAACAGGATATCCACCGGTCCGGCGTCGCGCGCCGCCTCGGTCACGGCGGCCGCGTCCAGCACATCCAGCCGGCTTGTGGTGATCGAGGGCGAACCGATCTCCGCCAGGCGTTCGGCGTTTATATCGGTGGCGATCACCCGCGCGCCCGCGGCGGCGAAGGCGAGCGCGGTGGCCCGTCCGATCCCCTGGGCGGCGGCGGTGACGAAAGCAGTCTTTCCGGTCAGCACGGACGGCTCCGTTCCACGAACGCGACGGGGTGTAGGGGCATGGCACCGTCCGGGCAAGCGGCAACCACACGCGCCGCGGTCCGGGCGGGTGCCCGCATGTCGACATTGTAATGTTGGTGCAAGCTTGATTTGCGGTTGGGTCTGCCAATCTCCCTAACACAGGCAGCGGCCCTGGTGGTCGCTACTGTGTGACGTTTCCCCCCAGACTTGGCGGTGCCATCAGGCACCGCCGTTTTTCTTCGTGGGGACTGTGTTTCCCTTACCGTGTCAACCTTCCGGCCTTTTCCGCTTTCCGGCCATCCCGCGCCGTGGAACGATACGGCAAGGGAGGTCCTTCATGACTCATATTCCGCCGATGCCGACGCTGGATCACGTGGTGATCAACGTGCGCGACCGAATCGACGACGGCGCGGACACCTATCGGCGCCTGGGCTTCACGCTGACGCCGCGCGGGTATCATTCGCTGGGGTCGATGAACCACCTGGCGATCTTCGGCACCGACTATCTGGAACTGATCGCCGCTCCGCCTGGGGATACAAAGCGCCCGGAAATCCTGGGCAGCCCCGAGGGGCTGAACGGCCTGGTCTTCGGCACAGACGATTCGGCCGGGGTCTACGCCGCGTTGGTGGCCGCGGGCGTGCCGGCGATGGAGCCTCGGGCATTCACCCGCCCGGTGGACCTTTCCGACGGCCCCCACGACGCCGCGTTCCGGACCGTGCGCCTGCCGGAGGGGACGGTGCCGGACGGGCGGCTGTATTTCTGCCACCATCTGACCCGCGACCTGGTCTGGCGGGATGAATGGCGCCACCACGCGAATGGGGTCGTGGGCGTGGCCCAAGCGGTGATCATGGCAACGGATCCAGGCCGCTGGCGGTCTCTGTTCGAGCGTATGTTCGGCGCGGAAGCGGTCCACGCGATCCCCGGCGGTTGCGCCCTGACGGTCGGGTTGTCGTCGTTCGAGGTCGTGACTCCGGATGTCCTGGCCGCCCGGTTTGGTTCGGCGGCGCCGGACGCAGGAGGGCGAACGGACATGATGGCGGCGCTGTCGTTCCGGACCCGGTCGCTGGACCAGGCCGCGGCGGCGCTGGCGGCGGGCGGGATCGCGGGCGTCCGGCGGGAAGCGGGCCGCATCATCGTGCCGGCGTCGGCGGCGTTCGGAGCGGCTATCGCGTTCGTCAACTGACGGCGGTCCTCGCTCTGTCGGAGGTCGAACAGTCCGACCCTGTCAACCGCTTCTTAAGACATCGGCCTTAAAACAGGAAAGCCGGCGGGAATGGCCCCGCCGGCTAACCAAAGGGAGTATGAGATGACGGAACATCTCATCTTCCTGCCGCTGATTATCGTGATTCTTGAGATCAAAATCAAGATCATCCGGAAGCGTAAGGTCCGAAAGAAGCGGTTGGGCGAAGGGCCGGTCCATGTGCGGACCGGCCTGCCCTTGGTGGCCGGATCATGCGGTGGCAGGCGCCCTCGTCACTGATTCAACCGGACGAAAGAAGCCCCCGTCCCGTCAACCGTTTCTTAAGACATCAGCCCTAAGACAGGAAAGCCGGCGGGAATCCCCCCGCCGGCCAACCAAAGGGAGTATGAGATGGACGAACATCTCATCTTCCTGCCGCTGATTATCGTGATTCTTGAGATCAAAATCAAGGTCATGCGGAAACGCAAAGTCCGGAAGAAGCGGTAGGGCGAAGGGCCGGTCCGTGCGCGGACCGGCCTGCCCTTGGTGTACCCGCCGCCCCCTCCAAAGCTGCCGTCAGTGGTTGTTGCGGCTCTCACCCCGGGTTTCGATCACGTTCAGATACAACGTCGCCGGCTCTAGACACGCGCCGGTACCCATCTGCCCGACCATCGAGCGATAGATCTCCTCCCATGGCGTGTGGTTCACCAGCTTGGGCGGGACCCAGGCCGCCCGCCGAGCCTCCATCTCACCAGCAGGCAGGACGACGTCGACCTTGCGGGTATTCAGGTCGATCCTGATGCGGTCCCCCGTTTTCAGGAGTGCCAGCCCGCCGCCCACCGCGGCCTCGGGCGAGACGTTCAGGATCGACGGAGACCCCGAGGTGCCGGACTGCCGCCCATCCCCCATTGTCGGCAGGGTCATCACCCCCTGCTTCATCAGTGACGCGGGGGGCTGCATGTTCACCACCTCGGCGCTGCCGGGATAGCCGACCGGGCCGCAGTTGCGGATCACCAGGACCGACTGCTCCTCGATGGCCATCGACGGGTCCTCGATCCGCTCATGATAATCCTCCGGCCCCTCGAACACGACGGCGCGCCCTTCGAAGACGTTGGGGCGATCCGGGTGGGACAGGAAGCGGGCGCGGAAATCCTGGTCGATGACGCTGATCTTCATCACCGCCGTCTCGAACAGGTTGCCCGACATCACGACGTAGCCCGCCGCCTCCTTCATGGGGGCGGCGTAGGAGCGGATGACCTCCCGCTCCCCATCCGGGACCTCGGCCAGGTTCTCGGCCAGGGTCCGACCGGTCACGGTCATCACATCGCCATGCAGCTTGCCCGCGGCCAGCAACTCCTTCAGCACCGCGGGCACGCCGCCGGCGCGGTGGAACCGCTCACCCAGGAAACGACCGGCCGGTTGCAGATCGACCAACAGAGGGATCTCCGGCCCCAGTCGCTGCCAATCGTCCAGCGTATGCTCCACGCCCATATGCCGAGCGATCGCGACCATGTGGATCGGACAGTTGGAGGACGCGCCCAAGGCCGCCGCCGCGACCACCGCGTTCTCGAACGCCTTTCGGGTCATGACGTCGGACGGCCGAAGGTTTTCCTTCACCATGCCGACGATGCGCTTGCCCGTCTCGAACGCCATCCATCCGCGTTCCCGATACGGTGCCGGGATCGCGGCGCAGCCGGGCAGGGACATGCCCAGCGCCTCGGCGAGGGAGTTCATCGACGTCGCCGTCCCCATCGTGTTGCAATGCCCGACCGACGGTGCCGAGGACGAGACCATCTTCATGAATTCGTCATAGTCGATCTTGCCCTCGGCAAAGAGCTTCCGCCCCTCCCAGACAATGGTGCCGGAGCCCGAAAGCCGCCCCTGCCACCACCCGTCCAGCATCGGCCCGCCCGAGAGGACGATGGAAGGAATGTTCACCGTCGCCGCGCCCATCAGGCAGGCCGGCGTCGTCTTGTCGCAGCCGGTCGTCAGCACCACGCCGTCGATCGGATAGCCATGCAGGACCTCCACCAGGCTGAGATAGGCCAGGTTGCGATCCAGCGCCGCGGTCGGGCGCTTGCCCGTTTCCTGGATCGGGTGAATGGGAAACTCCAGCGGCACGCCGCCCGCATCGCGAATGCCGTCCCGCACGCGTGATGCCAGTTCGATATGATGGCGGTTGCAGGGCGACAGGTCCGAGCCGGTCTGCGCGATGCCGATGATCGGCTTGCCGCCCCGCAACTCGTCGGGGGTAATGCCGTAGTTCATGTAACGCTCAAGATACAGCGCCGTCAGCGCGGGATCGGCTGGGTTGTCGAACCAACGGCGCGAGCGCAACCGCTTGTCGTTGTCATCCTGTGCCATGGTGAATCCCCCCTGTGATCAGCGGGCGTATCGTGGTCGGGGGGCGTTGCCTGGGTCAAGGGATGGGGCTCCGCCCCAAACCCCGCCAGGGGCTTTGCCCCTGGACCCCACTAAGGGCGAAGCCCTTAGAACCCATTTGTTGGGGGGATTCCGGGAGGGGCTGAGGTGATGTTGAAACCACAG
>CANJSR010000072.1 GCA_947476855.1 Acetobacteraceae bacterium | reverse complement strand
CTCGTTCGGCGATGATGTTCTTCATGATCTCATCGGTGCCGCCGGCGAGCCGCAGGGCAGGGGAGTAGAGCAGCGCTTCCTCGAAGATGCCGGCGACGGGCATTTCATCGCCCATGGTGGGGCCTGCCATGCCGATCATGTCGAGGCCGTAGGAGAGGATGTCCTGGAGCTTGTTCGCCGCCACGACCTTGATGATCGAGGATTCCGGCCCCGGCGTCTGCCCGCGCGACAAAGCCGTCATGCCGCGGAATTTCGTGAACTTCAGGCCCTGGGTGCGGACGTAGAACTCCGCGAGTTTCTCCTGGACCGCCGTGTTGTCGATGGCGGGGCCGTCTTCCAGCTCGACCGCTTCCGCCAGGCGGAACAGTTCGGCGACATCCGGGCCGGGGGCGTCGCGCATGCCATGGCGTTCGTTCATCAGCGTGGTCAGCGCCACCTTCCAACCCGCGCCCACCGGGCCGACGCGGCGGCTGTCGGGGATGCGGACATTGGTGAAGAAGACCTCGTTGAAATGGGAGGAGCCGGAGACCTGCTTGATCGGTCGGATTTCGACGCCGGGTGTCTTCATGTCGAGAATGAAGAACGACAGGCCTTCATGCTTCGGCAGATCGGGGTTGGAGCGGGCAACGAGGATGCCGAAATCGCTATAATGCGCGCCGGAGTTCCAGATCTTCTGGCCGTTGATGACCCATTCGTCGCCCTGCTTCTCGGCACGCGTGCGCAAGGCCGCGAGATCCGATCCGCCGCCCGGTTCGCTGAACAACTGGCACCAGACCAGCTCGCCACGCATTGTTTTCTTGACGAATTGTTCGCGTTGTTCGGCCGTGCCCCAGGTGCAGATCGTGGGCATGGACAAGCCGATGCCGATGCCGAACAGCCCGGTCAGGACGTCGTACTTGGCCTCTTCCTGGTTGTAGATGACGTATTCGATCTGTGAGCCGCCCTGGCCGCCCCATTCCTTGGGCCAGTGGAGGCCGACGAAGCCGGCTTCGTACTTGCGGCGCTGGAAGTCCTTGGCGCGTTCCATCGCGCCCGGGGCGTCCTGGCCGCGGCGGTAGCCCTCGACTTCGCCGGGCTTGCGGCGTTCGGCGTTGGCATCGAGGAAGGCGCGGGCCTTGGCGCGGAACGCGGCTTCTTCCGGTGAATCTTCGAAGTCCATGGTTCTGTTCCTTCTCTCAGGCGGTCGTGCGCGTCGTGGTGGCCCCCCGGGTCCGGCGAAGCGCCGGCCCGAGGACGGGCTCCGGCCCACCATCCACGACTGGGCCGATACCGGCACCGTGAGTCGTGGATGGCCAGCCTTCGCCGACCATGACGCGGCAAAACCGCGTCAGGCCGCGACCAGCGTGTTGCGCGCGCGCAGTTCATTCACCAGCCGCAGCTTCCATTCCCGCGACCCGCCCAAGGCGAGGCCCAGCAATTTCGCACGCCGATAGTAAAGATGGCAGTCCATCTGCCAGGTGAACCCCATCCCGCCATGGGTCTGGATGTTCTCCTTGGTCACGAACCATCCGGCCTCGCAGGCGGAAATCCGCGCGACCGAGGCCGCGATCGGCAGCTCCGCCGCGTCCGTATGCACCGCCCAGGCGCCGTAATAGGCGTTCGACAGCGCCATCTGTACCTGGATGTACATGTCCGCGAGCTTGTGCTTGATTCCCTGGAACGAGCCGATCGGCCGGCCGAAGGCGAACCGCTCCTTCGCGTAGGCGTTCGCCATGTCGAGCGCGGCCTCGGCCCCGCCCACCTGCTCGAAGGCCATCGGCACGGCGGCGTAGTCCATCAGCTTGCGGACGGTCTCGGGACCGGTCGAGCCGGGCAGGGGATCGGCCGCCGCCCCCGCGAAGGTGATCTTCGCATGCGACCGCGTGGGATCGATGGTCGTCACCGTCTCCCGCGCCACGCCCGCCCCGGTCAGGTCGACCAGGTGCATCCAGGCGCCGGCGCCGCCATTGACCACCACGACGGCGAAATCCGCGACATCGCCATCCGGCACCGCCAGCTTCACGCCGCTGACCACACCGCCCGCAGCCCCCGCCGTCAGCTTGCGCGGATCGGAGGTCCCGGGCCGTTCGGCCATCGCGAAGGTGCCGATGATCTCTCCGGTCGCAAGACGCGGCAGATAGGCCTGCTTCTGCGCCTCCGACCCAAACAGCATGATCGCCTCGGTCGCCAGATACACCGAAGACGCAAATGGCACCGGCGCGACGGCTCGGCCGAGTTCCTGCGCCAGGACGCAGACGGCGAGCCTTCCCAGCCCGACGCCGCCGTACTCCTCGGGGATGGCCGCGCCGATCCAGCCCATCTCGGCCATCGCCTGCCATAGCGCGCGGTCGAAGGGCTCGGGGCCTTCCAGGATGGCGCGGGGCACCGCGGGGGGGCAGCGATCGGTCAGGAACCGGCGCGCCTCGTCTCGGAGCTGCTTCAGCTCATCGGAAAAGTCGAAATTCATGCGATCGCTTCCTCTCGGACCCTCTGCGTGGTCGGGAGGAAAGCCTAACGCGGCTATGGCGCCAGGCCAAATCGGGGCGGGATCAGTCCCCGCCCACGGGTTCGACGATATGGGCCTCGCACAGGCGCAGCAGCGTGGAGAGCAGCAGGTTCTTGTTGATCGGCTTGGCGATGAAAGCGTCCATTCCGGCATCGGCGCAGGCGCGTTCGTCCTCGTCAAAGGCGTTGCCGGTCAGGGCGATGATCGGGACCGTGGCCAGCCGTCCGCCATGGGCACGGATGATGCGGGTGGCCGTCAGCCCGTCGACCTCGGGCATCTGCATGTCCATGCAGATCGCGTCATGCACATCCCGTTCGGCGGCAGTCACCGCCTCGGCCCCGTCGGCGGCCATGTCGAGCCGGATATCGAACCCCTTGAGCATCTGGCGCAGCACGAACTGGTTGGTCGGATTGTCCTCCGCCACCAGCACGCGCAGGCTGCGCCCGAGGCCGGCGATGAAACCGCGCAG
This sequence comes from Acetobacteraceae bacterium, assembly GCA_947476855.1. The sequence goes on along the minus strand of CANJSR010000072.1, from coordinate 11,152 downwards.
GCGTTCCGCCGCGTCGGGCCCGAGGGTGCGGGCATGCGACACCGCGGCCACGGCGAGCGGCAGTTTCACCTGGAACGAAAACGCCGATCCGACGCCGACGGTCGATTCCACGGCGATCGCCCCGCCCATCTGCTCGACGATTCGCTTGCTGATCGCCAGGCCCAGGCCGGACCCACCGAAGCGGCGGTTGATCGAGCCATCGGCCTGCACGAATTCCACGAACAGCTCCGACAGCTTGTCGGCGGCGATGCCGATGCCGGTGTCACTGATCCGCCAGCGCAACGTCGCCATCCCGCTTTCACGCGCCAGCAGGGTCGTTTCAATCGTCACGGTTCCGGCGTCGGTGAACTTCACCGCATTCGACACCAGGTTCAGCACCACCTGCCGCAGCCGCCCGACATCGCCCAGCACCGCCTCCGGCACATCGCCCGCCGTGTTGACGACGAAGGTGATCCGCTTCGCCGCCGCCCGCGGGCCGAGGATTGACCGCGCGGCCTCCGCCAGGGTCGCCGGTGCGAAGACCACGTTCTCGAACTCCAGCTTGCCGGCCTCCAGCTTCGAATAGTCGAGGATGTCGTTGAGGATCCGCAGCAGGCTGTCGCCGGAATCATGGATGGTCATGACCGCATGGCGCTGTTCCTCGGTCAGCGTGCCGTCGAGCAGGGAGGTCGCGAGCCCCAGCACGGCGTTCATCGGCGTGCGGATTTCGTGGCTCATGGTCGCCAGGAACATCGACTTCGCCTTGCTCGTCTCCTGCGCGATGCGGGCGCGTTCGCGGGCGACCTCGGCCTCGGCCAAAGCGGCGGCGCGTTCGGCTTCCGCCGATTGCGCGCGAGTCTGTTCCGTTACGTCATCGAAGGTGACGACGCGCAAGCCTTCGTCGGTCGAGCGCCCGGTGATGGCGATGATCCGGCCGTCGGTCATGGTGACGGTCAAGGGCGGGCCGGCCTGGGCGTGGCGGGCGATGTCCAGCACCCGGTCGCGCCCGGGGCTGTCGGGACTGATGCGCTGGGCCAGGCGGGCGGCGAAGGCGTCGGAGCGCATGCCGACCAGGGACTGGGGATCGGCCAGTTTGAACATCGTCCCCAGGTGGCGGCTGACCACCACCAGGCGGGCGTCCGCGTCCATCATGCACAGGCCTTGCCCCATGTTATCCAACGCCAGCCCAAATCTTGCCTGCTCCCGCGCGAGTTCGGCCATGGCCCGATCCAGCGCGCGGAGCGGCAAGTAGCGGACCCCGAGGAAGGCGGCGGCGGCAAGCAGCCAGGACAGCAGGCAGACGAAGCCGGTTTCGAAAAGGACCTGCCGCAGGCTGGTGGCCAGGATCGCATGGCCGGCCACCCGATCGGCCACCATGATCGGCATGCTCACGCTCATGGCCGGCCAGACGGGCAGAGGCCCCTGCTCCAGGACGACGTCGCCGGTCGCATCGAGCAGGGTCTGGCGCACCATGTCCTGACTGGAGAGCATGATCGCGTCTGCGAGCCGAACGCCGTGGTACTGCCACATGGTGGGATGAGCGTAGATGTGGCGTGCGATGCGGCCGGCGGTGAAGCGCGCCTTGAAGGACAGCGCCTCGCGCTCCATGTGCGCCTCCTGCGCCAGATACCCCAGCGGCACCCCGATCGCGATGAACAGCGCGACGAGGAGTGCTACGATGCCGACCAGATGGCGCAGTGACCGATGGACCATGGCGCGTCAGCCAATCATCGCAGGATGCCGGAACGTCGGAGGATCACCTGTCCCTCCTCCGACGCCAGGAAGGCCATGAAGGTATCGGTCGCACCCGGGCCGGCGGCCCGCGTCACGAAGAAGAGCGGTTTCACGCGGGGATAGACCCCGGCCTCGAAGGCCTCCACGCTGGGGCGGATGCCGTTGACCGGGATGAACTGAAGGCTGCGGCGCTCGGTTACAACCTGCGCCAGCGTGGTGCCGACCAGGGAGCCGGGGATGCTCTCGGCCAGGTCCAGGTTCTCCTGGTCCGAGGCGGCGACGGGGATGTCGTCCCGTTCCCGCAAGGCGGCGATCGCGCTGTCAGTGCCGGGAAAGGCGGCGAACATATGAAGGTAGTCGGATTCCGACGGCGGCCGCAGCACGGCGCGGACCGGCGTGCCATCGGGCCATTTCATCCGCGGTTCGCGCAGATAGGAGGCGATGACCTCGGCGGCGAGGGAGGGCGGGTTCGGTAGTGATGTGGCGAAGCCGTAGGGTGTCCTGATAACCAGGACATGGCGCAGGCCGCGGGCGCGCTCCGCCTCGGTCAGTTCACGGGCGATGACGGCGATGTCGATCTTGCCGTCGGCCAGGGCCCGGACGCCGCCCTGGGTGCCGAGGCTGGGCATGACCACGACCTGCATGCCGGTGGCGCCCCGGAACGCCACGCCGATCTCTCGCAGCAGGCCCAGCGCGCCGCCGGTGCCGCCGACATTCATGGTCTGGGCCGCACCGCCCGTGGTCAGGAGCAGCAGCAGGAGAAGGGCGGGGGTCAGCAGGCGAAGGAGCGGCATCGGACCAGGTCCCGGGGCGGTCAGTCGGACCAGCATGGCGGGAAAGGTTTAAGAAGAGGTAAACGGCGGGCGCGAAATGACCGCCGGACGGCCGGCGCTGGCGTCGCCCCCGTTCGGGGCTGGCGGTGACTCCCGGGGCGAGCTCGGCTACTCCGCCTGACCGCGCTCGATCCGCTTGATCGCCTGCCAGGCTTGCTCCATCGCGTCCGGGGTCATGTCGGCCAGGCTTTCACCGCGTGTCTCGATCGCCTGCTCCATCGCGTTGAACCTGCGGGTGAATTTATCGTTGGCGTGGCGCAGGCAGGTTTCCGGGTCGAGGCCCAGCTTGCGGGCGAGGTTCGCCATGACGAACAGCAGGTCGCCAACCTCGTCCTTCATCCGTTCGGGATCGGCACCTGGGAGTTCAGCGCGGAGTTCGGCGATCTCCTCCTCGAACTTGTCCAGCACGGCCGGGGCATCGGGCCAGTCGAAGCGGACGCGGGCGGCGCGGTTGGTCAGCTTGTAGGCGCGGGTCAGGGCAGGGAGGGTCACCGGCACCCCGGCCAGCGCGCCGGTTTCCTGGCGGGCCGCGCGTTCGACGGATTTCTGGGTCTCCCACGCCGCGGTCTGGGCGGCGGCGTCACGGGCGGCGGCATCGCCGAAGACATGAGGGTGGCGGCGTATCATCTTGTCGCTGATGGATTTGGCGACATCGGCGAAGTCGAAGCGGCCTTCCTCGGCTGCCATCTGGGCGTGGTAGACGACCTGGAACAGCAGATCGCCGAGTTCATCCTGCAAGGCCGGATAGTCACGGCGCGCGATGGCGTCCGCGACCTCGTAGGCTTCCTCGATCGTATAGGGGGCGATCGTGTCGTAGGTCTGGACCTGGTCCCAGGGGCAGCCGTTCGCTCGATCCCGCAGGGCTGTCATGATGTCGAGCAGGCGGCGAAGCTCGGTGTCGGGCGATTGGGTCATGGTTGGCGGATAGGCTGGGATGAGCGTGAGAGCAAGACGGTTGAATGTCGTATAAGGAATATTATGTTAAATTATCTCCCAGCCAACCAAGGTGCTTGTCAGCGCGCCCCGCGCCGTGGCACGGACAGGCCATGCAAGCCGATCCTCCACCGCCGGTTGACCGCTTCGTTATCGCCGCAACCGTGGACCGCCTGATCTACGACAGCGAGGAAACCTTCCTCGCCGAGGATGCCATCACGCTGCTGAACGCGCTGCCGCATGGACGTTCCCCCTGGTTCGAGTTTGGCGTGCGCGGCAAGACCTCGGGCGGATCGACCCGCGGCGTGGCGGCGGGCCACGGCAATATCCAGGTCGACGACAAGGAGAAGAAGTTCGACTACTCCACCGCCGCCGACCTCTACACCCGCGCCGGGCAATGGAAGCTGCTGTGGATCGGGCGCCGCGGCGGCCAGATGGTGGAGATCGAGCAGGTCATGGCCGACGTCACCGACGAAGGCCGCGGCGCGCAAATCCGGTATGATCGGGCTGGCGCGCCGCTTGCGATGGATATCAGGGTCAACCGGTCATTCCGGCTGTTCTGGTCTCCGGTCGTCATCGTCATCCCGGGCTGGCGGCCCTGGAAGACGCCGGTCTGAGCCTACTTGTTGGCCAGGCCGAGCTTCTGGATGAGGTCCTGCTGTTCGGCGATCAACTGCATCGCATAGGCATGGTAGTCAGCCGAATTCTTGTAGATCACCGGCTGCGACAGGTCGTTCAGCACCCGCATGTGCAGCGGGTCCTCAAACCCCGCCTTCAGCGCGTCATGCAGTTTCTTCACGATCTTCGGATCGATGCCCTTGGGTCCGGCAATGCCGTAGGGTGACGCCGAGACGATCTTCTGGCCCGATTCCAGCAGCGTCGGCGCGTCCGGGAAGCGCGGAGACCGCTCCTCGGTCCAGACCACCAGCATCTTCAGCTTGTCCGCATCGATCAGCGGGCCGAGGCCGGTGCCGTCGGCGGCGACGTCGACATGCTCACCCAGGATGGCCGCTGCGACCTCGGCCGATCCCTTGAACGGCACATGGACCCATTTGAACCCTGAATAGAGCGCGATCTGCTCCATCGTGATGTGCGGGGTGGAGCCCGCGCCCGATGTCGCGTAGCGCAGCTTGCCCGGATTGGCGCGGGCATACTCGATCAGCGATCCCCAGGTCTTCCACGGAGACGCCGTGTTCACCGCGACGCCCAGCGTGTAGCCGGTCAGATGGATGATGTAGGTGAAGTCCTTCTTCGGGTCCCAGGAGACCTTCTGCATGTAGGGCAGCCGGAAGATGGTGATCGGCAATTGCGCGATCGTATAGCCGTCGGGCTTGGCGGTCGCGGCCATCGTGGCCCCGCCCAGCGTCCCCGCGGCACCTGGCTTGTTATCGACAATGATCGGCTGGCCCAGTTTCTTGCCCGCGAGCTCGGCCATGACGCGCAGATGGCGGTCGGTCGGGCCGCCGGCGGGCCAGGGCACGACCAGAGTGATCGGACGCGTTGGAAAATTATCGGCCTGTGCGCGGGCCTGGCCTGGTGCCAAGGCCGTCATTCCCAGGAACAGCGCAAGCGCGGTCAGACCGCCCCGGACGGAAATCTTCATTCATACCCTCCCACTATTCATTGCCGCGGACGGTATGGGGGCTGGCGGGCGGGTTCAAGGGGGGGGCGGCTGAAAAAGGCAGAGGGCGCCATGATGCCCCCTGCCCTGCGGCGCCTACAACGCGATTTCGATCCTGTCGTATTCCGCGCGCAGCCCGTCGGCGTTGCGCTCGAGCAGCCCCACCTCGGTCAGCGCGGCCACGTCGTCATGGACCCGGCGGTAGTCGCGGCCCAACGCCTTGGCGAGGGCGAGGATGGAGCGGGGCGGGGTGGTGTGGACGTGGCGCAGCAGTGCCAGCCGGTTCGGGGTCATGGCCTTGGCGAACGTCTCCCAGTTATCGAAGGTGACGTGGTGTTCGGCGACGTCCGCGCCGGCTTCGTGGCGGGCGACGGCGTCCAGCAGGCGGGCGCGCGAGGCGGCCAGGCTGCCACCGACATTGATATGCAGGGTGCTCACAGGCGCCTCCCGGTGACGCGTTCCACGTCATCGCCAAAGTCATCGATCAGTCGGGCCAAGGAGACAGAGGCATACGGATACTCCTCATCAAGGATATGCTTGTGGTCCCCTTTGCCGCGTTCATTGTCGTAGGCCACGATCCGCTCTCCCGGATAACCGTAATAAAGGCTGTACTTGTATCGATGCCCGGATGGCGGCACCGGACAGTCCACCGACCAGACCTTGATCTGGTAGATCGTCCCATCCCCGAACAGCATCTTGTCCGAGAACACCAGCCTTGCACGACGTCTATATGGCACAACGGTCATACACCCACAATACCCGACAAGGGTTAAGAAACCGCTGACCGGGCATGTGGCTCTGGCGGCTCGTCTCCGGCGGTGCTACCCACCCGGCCAAACAGAACCGGAGCCTGACCGCATGTCCGCGATCGCCGACATCACCGCCCGCGAAATCCTCGACAGCCGAGGCAACCCGACCGTGGAGGTCGAGGTCATGCTCGATTCCGGCGCGATGGGACGGGCGGCCGTTCCCTCCGGCGCGTCCACCGGCGCGCATGAGGCGGTGGAGCTGCGCGACGGCGACAAGGCCCGTTATGGCGGCAAGGGCGTTCTGCAGGCCGTGGCCAATGTCGAGGGCGAAATCTTCGACGCCATCGGCGGGATGGACGCGTCGCAGCAGGTCAAGATCGATGAGATCATGATCGACCTCGATGGCACCCCGAACAAAAGCCGCCTCGGCGCAAACGCGATCCTGGGCGTGTCGCTCGCGGTTGCCAAGGCGGCGGCCGAGGATCTGGGCATGCCGCTCTATCGGTATGTGGGCGGCGTCTATGCGCGGACCCTGCCGGTGCCGATGATGAACATCGTCAATGGCGGCAAGCATGCCGACAATCCCATTGATATTCAGGAATTCATGATCCAGCCGGTTGCCGCCGGCACGGTGGCTGACGCGATCCGGATGGGCTCGGAAATCTTCGCCCAGTTGAAGAAGGGCCTGCACGACGCCGGCCACAACACCAATGTCGGAGATGAGGGCGGGTTCGCCCCCAACCTGAAATCAGCCGACGAAGCCTTGGGCTTCATCGCAAAGGCCTGTGAGAAGGCCGGGTATCGCCCTGGTGAGGACGTGACCTTCGCGCTCGACTGCGCCGCGACCGAGTTCTTCAAGGACGGCAAGTATCATCTTGAAGGCGAAGGCAAAGTCCTGGATAGCGCCGGCATGGTCCGGTACCTGGAGGACCTCTGCGCGCGCTATCCGATCGTCTCGATCGAGGACGGCTGTTCCGAGGATGACTGGGAAACGTGGAAGGCCCTGACCGACGCGATCGGCGCCCGCATCCAGTTGGTCGGCGACGATCTGTTCGTGACGAACCCCGAACGCCTGCGCCGCGGCATCGAGAGCGGATCGGCCAACGCGATCCTGGTAAAGGTGAACCAGATCGGGACGTTGTCCGAGACCCTGGAAGCGGTGTCTTTGGCAAAGTCGGCAAGCTGGGGCGTGGTCATGAGCCACCGGTCCGGGGAGACCGAGGACTCGACGATCGCCGACCTGGCGGTTGCGACGAACTGCGGGCAGATCAAGACGGGCAGCCTGTCCCGGTCGGACCGGACGGCGAAGTACAACCAGTTGATCCGGATCGAGGCTGATCTGGGCACCGCCGCCCGCTACGCCGGCCGGACGATCCTGCGCCGGTAGTCTGCCACTTCTTCTCCCTCCCCCCTTGAGGGGGAGGGTCGGGGTGGGGGGTCAGCAGCGGCACGGGACTGGGGGGTGGCTACCCCTCCCCCGGCCCCTGCATCGCACCCCCTACCCCGCCCCATCCGTAATCCGCCCGTCCTCCATCGCGATCACCCGATCCGCGATGTCCAGGATCCGCGGATCGTGCGTCACCAGCAGGATCGGCATCCCATCCCGCTTGGCCAGGTCGCGCATCAGGCGCACCACCTCCTGCCCCGACTGCCGGTCCAGCGCCGCGGTCGGCTCATCGGCCAGGATCAGCCCGGGCCCGTGCACCAGGGCCCGTGCCACCGCGACCCTCTGCCGTTGCCCGCCCGACAGCCGGGACGGCCGAGCATCGAGGTATTCGCCGAGGCCGACGGCCTCCAGGATGGCGGCCGCCTTCTCTCGCCGGACAGCATCGGTCAGGGACGTGTCCAGTTCCAGCGCCATCGCCACATTCTGCACGGCCGAGAGAAAACCCAGCAGATTATGGTGTTGGAAGATGAAGCCGATGCGGCGGCGCAGTTGGACGCGCTGGGCCTCGGTCGCGCCGTTCAGTTCCTGGCCCAGGACCGCGCAGCCGCCGTCCTGGATCGCCCGCAGCGCCCCGATCAGGGTCAGCAGCGTCGTCTTGCCGCTGCCGGACGGGCCGGTCAGCAGCACGATCTCCCCTGGTTCCACGGACAGATTGAGGTTCCGCAGCACCGGCCGGCGCAGCGTGCCCTCTCCGAACGCGTGGCACAGGTCGTGGACGTGGACGGGCGCGGTCATCGGATCAGAACATGTCCGCGGGGTCGGCGTCGCGCAGCTTCCGCATCGCCAGCAGGCCGGCCAGAGCGCACATGCCGAAGATCATGCCGAACACGACCAGACCCAGCGTCGCGTTCAGCCGCAGGGGCAGCAGCGTGGCCTTGGCCACCAGGTCATACAGCCCAGCCGCCGCCAACATGCCGGGCACGAAGCCCAGCAGAGCCAGGATGCCAGCCGCGGCCAGGACCACCCGGCTCAGGTAGCCGCCGGAGTAGCCCATCGCCTTCAATGTCGCGTATTCCGACAGATGCGTGGCGATGTCGGCGAACAGGATCTGGTAGACGATCACCATCCCGACGATCAGGCCCATCAGGCTGCCGAAGGCGAAGATGAAGCCGATCGGGGTCGTCTGCTCCCAGTAGTTCCGCTCCCACTGCACCAGTTCGGCATGGTTCAGCACCATCACGTCGGGCGGCAGCAAGGCGATCAGACGCGCCTGCACGGCCGCGATGTCCGCCCCCGGCACCAACCGCAGCGCCACCAGATCGGTGTTGCTCGCCTTCCGCTCCTTCACCAGCCTGCGAAAATTCGTCTCATTCAGCACGGCATTGCCGTCCGCGCCGAAGCTGGCGCCGAGTTCGACAATGCCGACGACCTCCACCTCCCGGTTGGCGATCTGCACGACAAAGGGGCCGTGTTCGGCGAACAAAGCCGGCACCGGGCCGAATTCCGGCCGCGACCGGGAGTCGAAGGCGATCGTATCGGGCCGCTTCAGCTTCTGGATCAGGGGTGCGAGGCCGGGAAACGCCACCGCCCCCGCCTCGGTATCAAAGCCGATCAACTGGATGGCGCGCCGCACGCCGGTCACCGGGTTCCGCCAGGTGCCCTGCGCCAGGTAGATCGGGACGGACTGCGCGACCTCGGGCACCGCCAGGGTCTGGTAGGCGCGCACGCGAGGCAGAGGCTCGGGCCGGAACAACGCCGTGGTCATGGGATGCAGCAGGAACAACTCCCCCTGCATCGCCTGGGGCAACGCGGTCGCGCTGTCGAACAGGGCGCTGCGGAAACCCAACTGCATGAACACCAGGACGCAGGCGAACATCACGCCGGCGATGGCCGAGGCCAGACGCGCCCTCTCGGACCGCAATTGCCGCCAGGCGAGGCGGGCCGGCAGAGTCAGGCTCTGGGGCAGGATCATGGCTTGATCGCCACCTGCACCTGCATATTGGTCCGCCGGCGCAGCACGTCCCGCCCGGCATCGGCCAGACCAAGCCGCACTTCCACGGTCCGCGCATCGACCGAGGCCACCGGATCGGCCCCAGCCTGCGTGGTGCGGCGAACGACCCAGCCGATTTCCCGGACCGTGGCGCGGAAGCGCTGGGATTCGCCCGGAACGATCACCTCGGCCTCGGCGCCGATGCGCAGGCGCGGCAGGTCGGTTTCATAGACATCGGCGACCACGTCCATGCGATCGAGGTTCGCCATCTCCAGCAGCCCGTCATCACCGATGGGATCGCCGGTATAGGCATGAATTTTCAGGATTGTGCCCGCGATCGGCGCGCGCATGCGGGACAGTTCGGCATCCGCCTGGGCACGTTTGAGCGTGGCCTCCGCGCTTTGAACCTGGGCTTCGGCGACGGCCAGGTCCTCGGGCCGCGGGTGCGCCAGGGTTTCGAGCTGGGCCTTCGCCTCGGCCCGTTCCGCCCCGGCCCGCGCCGCCGCCGCCCTGTTCCGCTCCGCAACCGCCGACGCGCCCGCCCCGCTCGGCACCAGCTTCTCGGCGCGTTCGGCGTCGCGGCGGGCCATGTCCTCGACGGCGGACAGGGCCTGGATGCGGGCTTCCTGCGCCTCGATTTCACTGGGCCGGCCGCCGGCCTTGGTCTTGGTCAGGCGGGCACGGGCCTCGGCCAGAGCAGCCTGGGCCTGGACGACGGCGGCGTCCTTCTGGTCGGCGTCGGAGAGTTCGGCCAGCAACTGGCCGGCCGTGACCGTGTCGCCTTCCGCGACCAGCAGACGGGCGACGCGGTTGACCGAGAAGCCACCCGGCTGGCTAAGCTTGCGAATGCGGGAGGCTGGCTCCACCCGGCCCAGCGCGCCGACGCCGATCGGGCCGGCGGTGGCCTGCACGACCGGGGCGGCGACGGGGGCCTGGCGTTGCCACAGGAACGCACCCACGCCGGCAACCGCGACGACGCTCGCGAACAGGATGACGCGGCGGCGGTTCATGCCGGACCTCCGTCAATCAGGCGGGAGAGCGCGGTGTGGACCTCGGCCCGTTCGGGTTCGGAGAGGGTGTAGAGGCCGAAAATGCGGGCCATGAACAGGCCGTCGCCGGCCGCCATGATGGCCATGCCATGGCCGGGGGGCAGGCCGTCGGCGGCGACGGCTTCGCGCATTCTGGCGAATTGCTCGCGCACGGGCTGGAGCAGCGCGGGGTCGTGATGGAAGGCGGCGAGGAAGACGGCGGCGGCACGGTCGCAGCGCTCGTTTGACTCATTGGCGGGAAGGCCCAGCGCCCAGGTGAGCATGGCGCGGGCGACGCGGCCGGGGCCTGACGGTTGTTCGGAGACGCCGGCGGCGAAGTCTTCCTCGATGAAGGAGGCGAGGCGCTTGAGAAGCGCGTCCAGCAAGGCTTCCTTGCTGTTGAAATGATAGAGCAATCCACCTTTGGAGACTCCTGCCTGCTTGGCGGCGAGATCGAGCGTGAGGGCGGTGACGCCGCGGGTGCGGACGATGTCCTCGGCGGCGTCGAGGATTCGGGTTCGGGCGTCGGGGGGCGTGGCGGACATAGGGCTAGTATACCGGCTGGACGGTATATTGTGCAATGCGGAATGTTGGGGTGGTGGACGTGGGTTGGGGAGGTTGGGGGATGTTTCGGAGATGGTTTTGCGAAGGTCGGGTGGACGATCCGGCGGTTGTAAAGCGGCTCGCAGGCCGTTGTTTCCACGTCACCCTCGGCCTTGTGCCGAGGATCACCCCATCCGCCGGTGCCGCGATCGGTCCCCGGGACAAGCTGTTCAGACCGGAGACGTCCCTGACAGGTGTTCGGAGACCCTCCTGACACTATCGTTCTGCGGTGAGAAGGAACACCGCGATGCCATGGAAGTCGGGAACCGTGATGGACAGTCGGCTGGAATTCGTG
>CANJSR010000071.1 GCA_947476855.1 Acetobacteraceae bacterium | reverse complement strand
GACGGCACCTGTGAACGAGGCACCCGCCTGGACCACCAGCCGGTGCGCGTGGCCGGCATGGAAGTCGATGGCCTGGGAAGAAGCGCTGATGGCACCGGCGTTCACCACGGTCGCGGCGTCATCGATGGCACTGACGCCGACCAGCCCGGCAATCGTCCCGCCAGCCAGGTTGGTGATCGTCCCACCGCCATAGGCATAGACGCCGGTCTGGTTGGCGCCGGTCCCCTGGATGCGTCCGGCGTTGCTGAGCGTCAGGCTGCCGTAGGTTCGCAGCGCATGGTCGCCGCTGATCGTGCCGCCCGCCTGGTTGTCGATCGTGCCGCCGTCGTTGAGGATGACACCTACGTTGACACCACTGATCACGCCGCCGGACTTGTTGGTGAGCGCGCCGGACTTATCGAACCGCACGCCGTAGTCACCACCTCCCTGGATAGCGCCGGCGTTCACCACCACGTCCGCCGCCTGCTGCAAGCGGACACCCGTGTAGCCTGTGATCGTGCCGCCGGACCGGTTGGTCACCGCTCCGCCATTGGCCAGCAGGACGCCGGTGCCATAGGTGATCCCGGTGATCCGGCCGCTGTTGTCGACCGTTCCGGTGGCTCCATTGACCTGGACGCCGACCTGTCCGGTGATCGAGCCCCCGGACTGGTTCGTGACCGTCCCGCCGGCGTTCAGCGCCACACCGCGCTGTCCACCCGCAAGGACGCCCGCATTGACGACGGCTGCCGAGACCGTCTCGGCTAGAACAGCACGCTGGCCCGCGATCGTGCCACCGGTCACGTTGGCGACGGATCCGCCTGAGCGGAGTTGCACGCCATAGGATGCAGTGCCGCCCGTCTTGCCCAGGAACCCCGCGTTGACCACGGACCCCGCGCCGCCGGAAATCGTCACCGCCCGCTGACCACTGATGGTGCCGCTCGCGGCATTGATCACAACGCCGCCAGCGCCCAGCTTGACGCCATACTGCGCGCTGCCGCCGCCGATCAGACCCGCGTTGTCGACCGTGCCTGCGACCGCGGACAGCGCCACGCCGGTCGCGCCGCTGATCGTGCCGCCAGCCGCGTTGGTGACCGTGGCCGGACCCGACAGATCCACCCCGCGCCCGCTGGCGGTGCCCGCGGCGATGAGGCCGGCATTGACCACCGTCATCGGCCCGCCGCTGATCCCACCGCCGCTGCCGACACCCAGGAACTGCGCCGCGATCGTGCCCCCCGCCTGGTTGGTGACGGACAGCGCATCGCTGACCGCTATGCCCAGGTTGGCGGTCGCGTTGCCGATCTGGCCGTCGTTGACCACCGTCGTGTTCTTGCCGCCCTCGATCGCAACGAAGGAGCCGGCGATGATCCCGCCGCTCTGATTGGTGACGAGCCCACCGTTCGAGAGCGAAATGCCCCGCGTGGCGATCGTGCCGTCGCTGCTGGCGGTGATCAGGCCCGCATTGACGATCGTGTTTGTCCCGGAGGCATGCCCATACACCGCCGCCGTCCCGCCGGTGGCGATCGTGGCACCCGTGGCGTTGATCAGCACCGCACCCGCACCCAGCGTCGGATGCGTCAGGATCGTGCCGGTGTTGGTCAGCGTGCCGTCATCGATCAGCGTGTAGCCCGCGCCGATCGTGCCGCCGAGAGTCCAGTCAGCGCCAGCCTCAACCGTGATGTCCTCAAACCGCACGACCTGGGTGCCGATCCCGCTCAGCGTGCCGGCCGAGGCGGACGATTTCAGGTTCAGGCTGCTGGAAATCGTGGAGCCGAGCGTGTTGCCGCCATCGATCTGGCCGGAGAGGCTGGCGCCGCCGAGGAGGTTGAGCTGGTTCGCAAATCCGGCCGCCAACTGCAGCCCGGTGACGGTTCCCGCGAGCGCGCCGGCATTCGTGACGGTGCCAGCGCCGCCGCTGATCTGCACGGCGGTGCGGCCGGCGATCCTCCCCCCCGCCTCCACATTCACCACCCCGCCCGTCCGCAGATACACCGCTCGGCCGGTCGGGACATTGGTTGCCTGGATCAGCCCGGCACTGGAGACACTGGCCACACCGCCGGTGTTCGCCCCCAGCACGACCGCGCCGGTCGACACGCCGCCGGCCGCAACGATCGTGGAGCTGGCCAGGTTGATCACCTGCGCGCCCGACGCCAGCGTCACGCCGGTGCCGAGGGTGCCCGCGTTCGTGAGGGTCCCCAGATTGGTCAAGGTTGTGCCGGCGGTGACGGCAGCACTCGCCAGGGTCCAGTTCACACCGGAGTTGATGGTGACCTGGGCGAAGTTGATGAACTGACTGCCAAGCCCCGTCAGCGTCCCGGCCGATGCGCTGGAGTCGAGGATTAGGAGACTTGCCGTTCCGCTGCCGATCGTGTTGCCGCCGTCGACCAGGCCGCTGAACGTGGCAGGCACGCCGACGGTCAGGCGGTTGGTGAAGCCGGCGGCCAGCCTGATTGCTGCCTTGGTGCCGGAAATCGCGCCCTCGGTTGAAATGGTTCCGGCCGCACCGCCGATCACGACCCCGTAGACGCCCTCGATGCTGGCACCCGCTGCATGGTCGACCATGCCGCCCGCCGCCAGGCTGATCCCGGTGCCGGTGGTCGCGGTGATGTCGCCGAGGTTGGAAACCGTGCCATTCGCCCCGGCGATGGCGACACCGTTCGTGCCGGTGATTGCTCCCGTCGCCGCATTGGTCACGTGGCCGCCGGACGCCAGGCTGGCGCCGAAGCCACTGCCCGCGCCGATCGAGCCGCTGTTGCCAACGGTCCCGCTGCCCCCGGTGATCGCCACACCGGACACACCGGTGATCGTGGCGCCCGAGGCGTTGGTAACCGTCCCGCCCGACGCCAGGCTGACTCCGGTGCCGCCGCCCGCGGCGATGACGCCGCTGTTGCCGACCGAGCCGCCGCCGCCGCTGATCGCCACGCCATCGGTGCCCGTGATCGTGCCGGACGCCGCATTGGTCACCGTGCCGCCCGCGCTCAACGTCACGCCGGTGCCTCCGGTCGCACCGATGCTGCCGCTGTTGGACACCGGCCCGCCCGGGCCCTGCACGGCATGGCCGGTGGCGGTGATCGTCGCACCCGCCTCGTTCGTCAGGCGCGCGACGCTGCCCAGAGTCACGCCCGAGCCCAGGCTGCCCTGGTTGGTCAACGTGCCGTCATTGGTCAGCGTGTAGCCGGCGCCGAGGGCACTGGCGGCAAAGGTCCAGGTTCCACCTTGCTCGATCTCGACGGTCTCGAAGCCGGTCACGGTGGCACCGAGACCACTCAGCGTGCCGGAGGACGCCGAGGACAGCAGTTTCAGGTTGCTCTTCGTTGCGCCTCCGAGCGTGTTGCCGCCCTTGATGGCGCCGGTGATGACGGCGCTGGTCTCGATTTCCAGCGCGTTGTTGTAGCCGGCGGCGAAGGACAGCGCGTCGCCGGGACCGCTGATGGTGCCGGCGGTGTAGACGGTGCCGACACCGCCCGCGATGTAGACCCCGTAGCGGCCGCCGATGCTCGCGCCGGCCGTGTTTGTCAGGGTCCCGCCCTGGGCGAGATAGACGCCGAAACCGGTGTCCGGATCGGCTGCGATGGTGCCGTCATTGTTGATGCTCACGCCTACGCCGACGCCGATGACGGCGCCGAGGCCCGCGGCGCTGATCCGGGCGCCGGCCTGGTTCAGCAAGGTACTGTTGGCCTGCATCGTAACGCCCGACAGGATCGTGCCGGCGTTGTCGAGCGTGCCGCTGTTCGTGATCGTGGCGTCCGAGAGCACCCAGGTCGCGCCGCTATCGACCTCCGTCAGGCTGAAGTTTGTGAACACGCTGCCGATGCCCGCCAAGGTGCCGGTGCTGACGGCGGATGTCAGTTGCAGCGTGCTGACGATCGAGGAACCTGCGGTGTTGCCGCCATCGACCTTGCCCGTGAAGCTCGCGCCGGGGGTGACAATCAGCTTATGGGCGGACCCAGCAAGCAGGGAGACCGCGGTGGCGCCGCCGTTGATCGCGCCCGCGGTGGCGATCGTGACCGGGCCAGCGCCCGTGCCGAGCAGGCCACCGGAGCCGGCGCCGATGAGCGCGCCAGAGGCATTGGTGACGGTCGCGGTGCCGGCCAGGGTGACGGCGGAGAGAATGGAGCCGGCGTTGGCGAGCGTTGCCTTGCTCTGCAACGTGGCAGAGGGCAACAGCCAGGACGCACCGGTATCGACATTGACCTGACCGAAATTCAGCACCTGCGCGCCCAGGCCCGACAAGGTCCCGGTGGTGGCGGCGGACGTGAGTTGCAGCGTGCTGACGAAGGAACCGCCGGGGACGTTGCCGCCCTGGACGATGCCGGAGAAGGACGCACCCGGATCGACGACCAGGAGGAACGGCGCGCCCGAGGTGAAGTCGATCGCCGTCGTGGTGCCGGCGATCAGTCCGCGATTGACCACCGTCAGGCCGGACATGATGCCCTGGACATCAATACCGACCTTGCCGGTGATAGTGCCGCCCACGTCATTGGTGATCGAGCCCCCGGTCTGCCCGACCGGAGAGAAAAAATAGATCCCGGCCTGGCTGGCACCGGACACGAGGCCCTGATTCAGCAACGTCGTCGAACTGACGAGGCCACCGAGAATCCCATTCGCGCCCGTGATGGTGCCGCCCGCCTGGTTGGTCACCGTCCGTGTGCCCGATGCCCGGACCCCGACCTGGCCGGTTCCGATCACACCTCCGGACTGATTCGTCAGTGACGAGACGCCTGTGGCGTCGAAACCGTAGTAGCCGGTGATGGTGCCGGCGTTGACCGCTGAACCGCCGTTCATTGAAACGGCGGACTCGCCCTCGATCCGTCCCGAGGCGGCGTTCGTCAGCAACCCTCCTCCAGCAAGATAGACCCCGGAGGCCTCGGTGGCCTTGATGGACCCGGCATTGACAACCGTCGCCTTCCCACCGCTCGCCCTGATCGCCTCTCCCGCATGATCTGCGACGATCGTGCCGGTGGACTGATTCGTGACCGTGCCGCCGGAACTGATGGAAATCCCGGAGCCATAGGTCCCGACGCGGTGGATCAGGCCGGTGTTGACGACCAGCGCGCCGCTGGTGAGAGACACCGCGACGCCGTTGCTTCCGACGCCATTGATGACGCCCGCGTTGTCGATCGTGCTGCCAGGGCCGGCCTCCACGCCAGGATTACCACTGATCGTGGCGCCGGATTGATTGGTCAGCATCGCCCCGCCGGCCAGCAGGACACCCGTGGCACTCGCGCTGACCTGCCCCGCGTTGATGATCGTGCCGCCGTCATTCAGTTGCGCGCCGGTCGTGCTGGTAATCGTTCCGCTCGACCGATTGGTAACGACGCCCCCATCCGCCAGCACGACGCCCGTGGCCACGGCGCTGACCTGACCCGCATTGTCGAGCGTGCCGCCCCCGAACAGGCGCACCCCATAGAACCCGCTGCTGACAGTACCGGTTGTCGTGTTGGTGACCGTGCCCGCGTTCTGCAGCAGCACGCCGTTCAGGCTGCCGGAGATCCCACCGCTGTTGAGCAGGGTTGACCCCGTTGCGAACCGCAGGCCTGTCTTTCCGCCGGTGATGCTGCCGCCGGACTGGTTGGTGACATGGCCGGTCATCTCCAGCACCACGCCCTCGTCACCGCTGACGGTGCCGCCCGACTGGTTGGTGACGCTGCCCCCGGTTTGCAGCCAGATGCCCATGCCGCCGGAAAGGCTGCCCTGGATCTTGCCGGCGTTGGTCACCCGCGCGTTGTTGCTGACGCCCACCACACCGATCTCGGCGCTGATCGTGCCGCCGTTCTTGTTGGTCAGGTTGCTGAAGAAGATACCAAACGAGTCGCCCCCGTTCAGTTCCACGCCGCGGCTGCCGGTGCCGACGCCCAGGATCGTGGCGCCACTATTGTTATTGAAGGCACCGTAGTGGTTGATGACCACCGCGCTCGCGTTCGTGTGCGCGATGGTGCCGAAGTTGTCGATGTACCAATTGTCTTTTGTGCTGCCGACCAGGCCCGCGTTCAGCCGGCCGGTGGTCTGGATGGTGGCG
Organism: Acetobacteraceae bacterium; assembly: GCA_947476855.1. Next base: position 8,173 of record CANJSR010000071.1, on the reverse strand, counting down.
GGATTTTCCGCGACAGATGTGAGGGTCTGGGTGGTGGCGTAGGTCCCCGAGAAAATCTTTGCCATTGTGGCCTCCAGACGTCCGTTTCGTCGTGCTCGGCAAGCGACCGCGGCGGCGCGCACGTGTGCGACCGTTTCCACAACCGTTGCTGTCACGGATCATTCAGGCATGGGCGCGCGGATGCGGCCGCGGACGGACCGCGCCACCATTCGTCACCACGATTTGATGGACAGCGGTGCCCCACACCGCCCCGCTTCAGTGGTCCGGCGGCTTGTCGCTCGGCCCCAACGTCGTTTGGCTGCTCATCGCCCCTCGTCTCCTCGTTCGGCAACGCAGTCGCCGCACGATGGATACTCAGTCAGCTGCCCGATCCGGCATAGCATCTAGTTGCGCGCACCCCGATGCGTTTGAAGCAGCACCCAGCCATCACGCTGTCCCAAGGCACCGCTTGAGCAATTGCCCGAAGCGCAGCCCCGCGAGGTTGAGGTTGGCAAGCAGGTCCTCGTCCATATCGTCTAGATCGTCAGGCGGGGCACCGGGTGTATTCCGTCGCAGGCGCTGGGCCAGCACGATCGCCAGGGCGTGGTAGAAGCGGCTGCCGAAGCCCGTATCCGCGCGCAGCCGAGCGCGCAGGGCCGGCCGGTCGATCAGCAGCGCGGTTGTTTCGGTGTCGGCGATGACTGAGGCCGTGGGCAGGCGGGAGTCGACCAACGAAACCTCTCCCAGCAGGTCGCCCGCGGCGACACGGGTCAGTGTCACGCCGCCGGCCGTAACGACAGCCCAGCCGTCGAGGATGATGAAGATGACATCGATGGCCTGGCGCTCGACGATGATCGGTTCTCCGGCCGCGAAACGACGCACGGTGCCGGCTTCGGCGAACCAGTCGATATCGCCGTCGATCAGCGTACCGAACATCATCAGAGCCGTGCGCATGTCAGTCTGGCTCCTGGCGTTGCATCAGGTCCGAAAACGGGCCCGGTATAGCGGCGAGCTCGCCGTATCGGCCCGATTGCACGATGCATCCTGATTTCATCACGATGATCCGATCGGCGTTGCGCACCGTGCTCAGCCGATGGGCAACGACCACGCGCGTGATGGCCATGCGTTCCAGACCGCGCATCACGATGGCCTGGGCATGGTTGTCCAGCGCACTGGTTGCTTCGTCAAATAATAAAATACGAGGCGCGCCTATCATTGCACGCGCGATCAGGAGGCGTTGCGCCTGCCCCCCCGACAAGGTCATGCCGTCATTGGTCAACAGCGTATGCATCCCCATCGGCATCGCCTCGATCTCCTCGGCAATCCCCGCTCGGCCCGCCGCTTCCCAGACCTCGTCGTTGCCGCACCCGCTGATGCCCGCGATGTTGTCGAACACCGTGCCGGGCGTCAGCCGGTCCGACTGCAGGACGGTGCCGATCTGTCGCCGCACCGCGCGCGGGTCGAGGCGCCGCAGGTCCCGGCCATCGTAAAGGACCGCGCCGGTGTCGGGCTGTTCGAGCCCGAGCAGAAGTTTCAGGAGCGTGCTTTTGCCGCAGCCGGACGGCCCGACGATCGCTAAGAACGCGCCGGGTTCGATGGAAAACGAGACGTCCCGCAGGATCGGCGCGGCGGCGTCAGGGTAGCTGAATGTCAGGTGGCTGATGTCGATTCGGCCGGATAGCTCGCCCGGTTCGGTTTGGCTACCATCCACTTCCGGTTCGGCTGTCAGCAGCGGGCCGGCACGCTCCATCCTTGATCGCAGCGCCTGAAGCTGCCGCAACGCGTTCGCGAAGCCGATCGTCGTGGCGATTACATTGATCTGGATTGCAAGCATCATGACCATCCGGCCGACACTTGTATCCTCGGCCGGCAGGGTCCGTATGGCCAGGAAGAACAGCGCCAGTGCGACCACCCCATAGGCCGTCGAGAAGGCCGCGACGGCATGATCCGCGCGGGCCAGGTGCGAAAGGGCCGCCTGGCTGTCCCGTTGGAGCCGGCTCCAACGGGCGAAGCTCCGTTCCTCGGCGCCTGCCGCGCGCAGGGGGATGATGCCTGCGACAAGCCGCTGGACGAAGCGCGCCGTCTCCATTTCCCGTTCCGCCGCGACGCCCCGCGCGATGCGTTGCGTTCGGCCGGCCAGGAGCGCGACCAGGAGGATTGGCACGACTGTCAGCACCGACGCGACCGCCAGGGTCGGTGACAGGAGGGCCAGAAGTAGAATCGCGACCAGCGACAAGGGACCCGACAGCAGGGCGTTGATCGTCGCGGGGGTCAGATCGGCATGGATCGCGTCGATCACACGCGCGCGGTCCGCCAGATCGGCGGAGGAGAAGCGTTGGAGGACGTGCATCGGCAGGCGAATGATGCGGTCGATGATGGCCGGCTGCAAGCGGTTGGCCACGCGTCCGCCTAGCCGAATCACGGTCATGTCCTGGGTCACTCGCATAGTTGCCGTGACCGCGACCACGAGAAACAGCAAGGCCCCGAGCGGCAGCAGGGCGGACTGGTCCCGGTTGGGTATCAGGACATCGACCAGGACCCCAATCGCGACCGGAATTGCCAGGCTGAGCGTGACGCCAATGCAGGCGGTCAGAACGAGGAGGAGACTGTCGCGGCGGGTATCACACAGGCCGATGCGCAGCAGTTCGACGGGTCGGACAGGGTAATCGGGCAGCGCCGGGTACAGGACGAAGGCGGTCGGATCAAGGATTGCGGCCTGCTCCCTCGTCACCCGCCTTGCTTCTCCGACGACGGGATCGTGCAGCCACGGATCGCCGCCGCGGCCGGGCAACACCGCGACCGGATGGCTGTCGGTTCGGCGGAACGCGATCATGGGGTTCGGGTGATTACGCCACCAACCATCCTCCAGGATGATCCGGCGCACAGGCATCCGGGTGGCGCGGGCAATCCGATCCAACCGTCCGCGGCCTGGTGTGGACAGAGGCTCTGGGCGGTCGGGCAGCTCCACGCCCATCTCGTGCGCCACGATCCGGCATGCCGCGACCAACGGATCGTCGTCGCCAAGGGCCAGGGGCGCGGAACTTAGAGCCCCTGCAACGCCATCCCGCGTGGCCCGCAGCACTTTGAGTGACCATTGCGCGCTACGCCGGGCGCGTGCCTGTTCCTCCGCCTCGCGGGCCAGCAGGTGGGACGCGATAGCATCCAACACCGAGGCCTGCCACGTCGCGACCGCCTCCAGCGCGTCCGGTCGAAGCAGCGCCTCGGTGGTGGTCACCCCCCCAAGCGTGGCGCCCTCGGGGCCGGCGGAAAGCCAGGCGGCCGCTGTCAGCGGCAGTACCGTTCCGGCTTCGAACCCGAGGCGGGGGTTGGCGAGCAGATGCAACGTCCCCTCGGTGATCGCCCCCCAGGCGGGCTGATGGCCGCCGCGCAGCACGCCATCGGCGGGAACATTGGTCGTGTCGCCGGGCAGCAGCAGGACGCCGCCCGGATGGTCACCGAATACATCGAGGACGCCCTGGCCGAGGCGCGCGGTCCAAGCGTCCAGCATCGAGGCAGTGGGCGCATAAAGCGGCTCCAGATGGGCAAGGTCGGCCGACCGGGCGACCAGCCGGCAGGCGGCGGCGGGGGTAGGGGCGAGGATCATGTCGCCGGCGCGGAGTGCGGCAATCGGCGCTCGGTTGCCGATCTGTTGGCCATTCGCCACCGCCACGATCGCAATCTCGATCGCTCCGCTCACGACGCGCCACGGCCCAGGCGCCCGGGACAGATCCCATTCGCCCTCGATCGTGATGCCCCGCCGATCGGGGTTCAGGGGCAGGCCAGCGATCGGTACTCTCCGTCCAGTCGCAACAACGTGTCATGCGTGCCGCGTTCGGCGATCCGTCCTTCACGCATCACGATGATCTCATCACAGAACCGGATCGTGCTCAGGCGGTGGGCGATGATGATGCATCCACAGCCGCGACGGCGGATGTTCTCCAGGACTCGAGCCTCGGTTTCGGCGTCAAGTTCATTGGTCGCCTCATCCAGCACGATCAGGAGCGGATCGAATGCCAGGGCGCGCGCGATCATCATCCGCTGGCGCTGTCCACCGCTGAAATCGCGGCCGTTCTCCGCGACAGGGTGATCCAGGCCGAGTGGACGGGCGATGATGTCGGCGTGGATCAAGGCATCCTGGGCGGCCCGGATCAGGCGGTCGTCGGGCAAGGTCGGATCCCATAGACCCAGATTGTCGCGGATGGTACCGGGGAACAGCGCCGAACCCTGCCCGACATAGGCGATCGAGTGTCGGAGCGTCGCGCGGGGGATCGACGCGAAGGGCCGTCCATCCAAGCTGATCCCGCCGTCCCATGGCTGGTACAGCCCAACCGCCAGCCGTCCGATCGTCGATTTCCCGCTGCCGGACCGCCCAACCACGCCGATCCGTGTGCCTTGCGGCATACTCAGGTCGAAATCCTCGATCAGGGGCGCGTCAAGCGGCGCATAGCCAAAGCTGACGCGGTCCATCCGCAGCGTACCGCCGATCCGCGTCGGTGGTGCCTCCGCCGTGTCGTCGGCTGCGCTGAAGGTGGGATCGAGGGGTTGGCGCAGGACGTCATCCAGCCGTTCCAGGCCTGGATAGGCATCCTGCAGCCGCGCACCGGTGTCGACCAGTTGCCGTATTGGGGCGGAGAACAGGGTCAGCAAAATCTGGAAACCCAGGAGCATGCCGATCGTCAGCGTCCCCTCCATGACCCGCTGGCCCCCGATGACCACGACCGCGACGGCCCCTGCAAGGCCCAGGGCAACAGGCACGGCTGTCAGCAGCGCCTCGGCTCGCGCAAGTCGCTGGGTCGCGTTCAGCACCTTCGCGTGATAGCCGGCCCACCGGGCGAGAAACAGGGCTTCGGTGCCGGTTGCTTTCAGCGTGTCGATCATCTCGAAGCCGTGGATCGTCGCGGTTCGCAACAGCGCGCCATCGACCTGCCGCCGGCGCGTCAGGTCGACCTGCCTACGGGACAGAACGATCAGGGCCAGCAGGTTGATACCGGCGATTCCAATGCCGACCAAGGTCAGCGCGATGTCATGGCGCAGCATGACGCAGGCAAAGACGACGATCAGGACGGCATTCATCATCGCCAGAACCAGATCGCCACCGAACAGGGGCGCCAGCCGGTCATTCAAGCCAACACGCGACGCGACCTCTAACGGATGGCGTTGCGTGAAGTAGCCGACCGGAAGCCGCAGCACATGCCACAGGAACCGCGTTGATTGCCTCAGCGCGAGCCATCGGCGCAAGCAGCCCAGATTGACCCGTTGCAGCACATCAAGGGCCGCGGCGATCAGCGCCACCGTGGCCATGACCGCGGTCAGCGCCGGAAGCCAGTCATCGAGGCCACGGACAAGCACCTGATCGACGAACAGGCTGACATAGGCCGGCACCGCGAGCGCCGGCACAATCAGCCCGATCGACGCGAGCATACCGAACAGCAGAGGGCCTCTGGCCCCGAGCAACCAGCCGTGGATGATCCGTACCGGACTGGTCCGCCGGCCGCCGGGCCGGAACGAATCATTCGGGGTGAACGTCAGGACGACGCCTGTGAAACTTTCATCGAATTCTTCGGCCGGAACGAAACGATGGCCGAACGCCGGATCGTTGAGCCACGCGCCGTGCGGGCCGATCGATTCCAACACGACGAAATGGTTGAAGCCCCAGAAGATGATGGCCGGCAACGGCAGATCGGCAAGCTGGCCGGTTTCCTTCCGGAACGCCCGTGCATCCAGACCGTAGTGCCGTGCCGCCCTTACAATATTGCTCGCTCGGCTGCCGTCGCGGGACACGCCGCAGACCAGGCGCAGGGTTGCGAGTGGGATCAGCAGCCCGTGATAGGCCAGCACGCTGGCCAGCGCGGCGGCACCGCATTCCGTTGCTTCAAGCTGCAGGACAACCGGCGTGCGGGCACGGACCGTCATTGCACGCGATGGCCCAGGACCGTGGTGGCATTCGATGGGCGGCGGCTATCCGCGAACAACCCTCGCGTGGCCGGCACCGCGAACTCGATCAGGCGCCGGTTGCGCACACGGACATGGCCGGTGGCCAGGGTGCCGGGGCTGAGCGCCACTGTCGGCCCGGGCGTGAAGGACCAGACGAAGCCACTTGGCGTTCCCGGGTCCGGCAGCAGTTCCACATCAACCGCGAACGCCGGCCCACCGGCGGACAGCGATGCGGCGAGTTGCTGGTTCTTCAGCAGGTGCGCCATACCCTCGGCCGTGGTCGGGATATGGGCGACCCGTGTGACGCGGGCGAGCATGAAGCCGTCCTCCACCCGCACGGTCGTGCTGGGGGAGATCTCCACCGTCATTCCCGGCGTGATACGCTTTCCATCGTTTGCCGGAACGAACAGGATTACCCGCAACGGTCCGGCATGTTCCGCGTCAGCAGCCGAAGCGCCCGGCAGCAATGTCATCAGCGGTCCGCCCTTTTGCACGATCCGGCCGATGTCGTGCTTCAGTTCCACGACCATGCCAGAATAGGGGCTGACGACTTCTTCCGACCGGCGCAGTTGCTCTTCGATCAACGCGGCGCGGCCGGCGGCGGCTTCGACCTTCAGGTCGAGTTCCATCAATTCCCTACGGTCCCGAATACCGGCCAGGACAGAGGCACGGTCGATCTCGCTCATAAGGCGCTGGATCTCCGCGAGGTCCTTCTCGGCCGACCAGATCGCCATTTGTGGATCCGGCGCTGGCACCCCCGCGGGGGCGGCCTGCACTCGATACTCAGGATCCTGACTGGCGCGTGCCTGGAGCAGGCCGAGCCTCCGTTGGATCAGGGCGATGGTCTGCTGAAGGTCTCGTTGGCGGCGGAGATCGGCATCCGCCCACGCCCGCGCCGCGATGTCGTGAAAGGCCGCGACCTGTCGGCGTTGCTCCTGGGCGTCACGATGGATCTTGCGCGCTTCATCCAGGGTGCGGCGCAGCTCCGTGTTCTCAATGATTGCCACGACCTGGCCGCGGCTGACCTGATCGCCAACGCTGGAGCGGGTTTCAATCAACCGTCCATCGCTTGGCAGAGGGATTTCCAGGATGCCGGTCTGGGCAATGACCATCCCATTACCCGGGATTTTTTCGGCGACCGTAATGACAATGCTGGCGACCACTCCGACCGACAGGACCAGCAGCAGCGCGGTCAGCGCGATCCAGGCCCAGACTGGGAAGATGCGCACCGGCTGGTCAAGCCGGTCCGGGGTGGAGAAGCGTTCAAGTGCGGCGCGTCGGAAAATTCCGGTGGCCATCGGAAGCCCCTCAGGACGCGTGGTCCCCTTGCGGCATGCACAGGTGGTTTACGATGAGGCTGACTACGACGCGGGGTGCGTGCCTGGTGTGTGCAAAGTCCATGTGTTGTACCCAACCCGACGACAAGGGATCGTTGCCCTAGCAGAAATTTAATTCGGTCCCAGACTCAGAGAGGTGAAACCACCGACCAGAGCTTCGCACTGCGATATTCCCGTTTGGGTAGCATCAATCCGCGCGTTGCGGTATCCTTTTAATCGTTGCTATTTGTTGCAATCACGCGTGAGGCCGGTTTTGTCAGTTATATAACAAAGGATTAACGGGTCTATGTTGCACTCCCGCATGTTACGGTTCCTGGATGAGGTGGAACGAGCGGGGTCGATCAGACGGGCATCGACACGCCTGAATGTCGCGTCATCCTCGATCAACCGCCAGATCATCGCATTGGAGCAGGAAATCGGCATGCCGCTGTTTGAGCGGCTGAACAACCGCCTGCGCCTGACCGAAAGCGGGGCGCTGATGATCTCTCATGTAAGGCAAACATTGCAGCAGCACGAACATGTTCGTGCCCGTATCGAGGATCTCAAGCGCAAGCGCCGCAGCGAGGTAACGGTCGCCACCACATCGGGTCTCGCCGCCGGCTTGCTGCCCCGGGTGGTCGCAGGGTTTCGCATCCGGCATCCCGATATCAAGGTGGCGGTCCGCATTCTGCCCATGAGCCAGATCGCCGGGTCGCTGGCCTCGGGGGAGACCGACCTGGCCGTCGCCACGGGCCTACCCGACGATATGGATGTCGATGTGTTTGCCGCGACCGTCAGCCGGATCGGGGCCGTGGTGCCGATCGGGCATGCGCTTTCCGAACAGGCAAGGATCACGCTGGCGCAATGCCAGGATCTGCCACTGATCCTGGCGGATATCGGGATGCCGCTGCGCCTGATCCTGGATGACGCCTGCCTGGAAGCAG
>CANJSR010000070.1 GCA_947476855.1 Acetobacteraceae bacterium | reverse complement strand
GGCAGGGCGATGAGATCATTCGCCGCCTGAACAAGCCGGAGAACCGGGCCGACTACAAGCTGGTCGGCCAAATGGACGCGACGACGAACGAATTCCGCCGCCCGGGCGCGCGCGGCACGATGCCGGCGACCGACCTGGCGCGCTACGCCCAGAACTACGGCATCGACATGGTGATCGTCGCGCTGCCCTGGGAGCAGTCCGACGAAATCCTGGCGCTGACCCGCCGCCTGCAATGGATCGCCGCCGACGTCGTGGTGCCCTTCGACGCCGCCGGCCTGCGTCCGCAGTTCACCCAACAACTCGGCTTTGTCGACAGCCCGGTGCTGCAACTGATGCACCGCCCCTTCAAGGGCAGCCAGGGCCTGTTCAAGGTCGCCGAGGACTACGTGGTCGGCACGATCGGCCTGATCCTGACGGCCCCGATCATCGCGCTGGCAGCCCTCGCCGTGAAGCTGGAGGGCGGTGGCCCGATCTTCTTCAAGCAGCCGCGCGTCGGGTTCAACAGCAAGCCGTTCATGATGTACAAGCTCCGCACCATGACGGTCGACCTGACCGATGACGGGTCACGCGGCACGACACGCGACAGCCAGCGCATCACCCGGGTCGGCCGCTTCCTGCGCCGCACCTCGATCGACGAGCTGCCGCAGTTGATCAACGTCCTGCGCGGGGAAATGTCGGTCGTCGGACCCCGGCCGCACGTGTCCAAGATGCTGGTCGGCGAAGGCGTCTACTCCGAGGTCGTCCAGCAATACGCCGCCCGCCATCGGATCAAGCCCGGGATCACCGGCTGGGCACAGATCAACGGCATGCGCGGCGGCATCGACTCGCTGGAGAAAGCCAACCGCGGCGCCGAACTCGACCTGTACTACATTGCCAACTGGTCGCTGAAGTTCGACCTGAAGATCATGATCCTGACCGTCTTGACCGGCCTGTTCGGCCGCAATGTCTTCTGACGGGTCCGGCTGGACCGCGTGATGACGCTCCGGCGCCTGCTGGTCCTGGCCCTTCTGGCCTGGCCCCTCACCGGCATGGCCGCCCCACTGCCGGCGCAGGTCATCGTCGCCTACCACGACAGTTGGAGCGAGCCTCCCGCCACGAACCCCGCCCAGACTTCCATCGCCCAACTGCCACGCTACGTGGACGTGCTGATGCTGGCGTTCGCCCGCCCCGACCTGATCTATGCGAACGACCTGGATCTGACCCGGACCGGCCTTGAATACCGCCACATGACCGGGGCGCTGCTGCGTGCCTCGATCGCCACCCTGCGCCAACGCCATCCAGACGTGAAGGTGCTGCTGAGCGTTGGCGGCGCGACCTATCGCGGCTGGCGCCGGCTCAACCTGGACGGCATCGTCGCGTTGGTGCGGGATCTGGCCCTCGACGGCATCGACTGGGACTATGAACCCAACCACCCCGATTGCCGCACCCAGGCTGACGGCCTGATCGCCTGCGTCACCGACCGGAGTTGGGAAGCACTGGTGACCCGCGGGCGAGCCGAACTGCCGCGGCCATTCCTGATCACTGTCTCCGCCTGGAGCGTCGGGGCCTACGGTCAAGGCACCTTCGCCCACGCTCGGCCGCGATCGCCCTATACCGGCTCGATGCTGGGGCTGCTGCGCTCCCCCCATGCCAAGGATATCGACCTGGTCTCGATCAACGCCTACGACGCGGGGCCGACATTCAACCCGCTGGAGGCGTTCCAGGCCTATCGCGCCGCCTGGCCCGGCCGATTGGCGCTGGGGGTGGAGGTGCGATACGCGGGCGGCACCGGCCCCTTCCCCTCCCTGACCCAGGCCGAGGCGCTGGCGCGGACGGTCGCGCGGGACTCGATGGGTGGGATGATGCTCTACGCCTGGCTGATGAAACCGCCCCGCGACGCCGGCTATAGCCCGGACGGGACGGGCCTGGCGGCCGCGCTGTGCCGCGGCATGGCGCGGACGGGCTGTGAGGGAGCGATCCCGTAGACCGGTTCGGCTTTCCGCGTCAGGCGGCCGAAATAGAAGGTGAACGCCATGATGGTCACCAGCTCCCCCGGCGTGAACACGACCGAATAGACGATCGAAACCGCCAGCAGATAGATGATGTAGTCCGCGAAGGCCTGCGTCAGCGGATCATCCGTCCGCCCCCATTTGAGCGCGTAGTACAGCCCGATCCCGTGCACCATCAGCATCAGGCCGACCCCGACCAGGCCGTATTCGAACAGCACGCCCAGCCAGCCGATATCGGCCAGGAAGAACATGCGGTTGTTGAACAACTCACCCAGCGTCACTTCGCCCAATCGCGTCGTCCCGCCGACGCCCAGGACCCAGCGCAGCGGATCGGCCGCAAGGTAGTTCCACGCGGTGACGACACTCACCTCCCGCACCGCCAGGGAGTTGCCGAGGTTGCCCTGCAACTGCGTCACGACCTGCGACCGCGTCGCGAGGTAGAACAGGCCGACCATGCCCACGGTGCCGAACAGCGCGAAACCCGCGATCCGCCAGCGCCGCAGGCTCAGCAGGCCGCCGACGACAACGGCCAGGGCGGCTCCGGCAATCGCCGTCCGTTGCTTGTAGATGGTTTGCAGCAGCACGAAGCAGACCACGATCGCGACCGGCTTCCACCAGGCAAACCGCGCCCACATCGACCGGTTCAGATACAGGATCAGCAGGATGCCGAAGAACATCGGCATGTAGATACGGTAGCCACGCTCCACATCCGTCATGAACAGCTTGGTATCCAGGTCGGAGCCGCCATACGAACTGGCGGGCACGACGACCCACAGTACCGACATCACCACGAAGGTGGTGATACCCAGGCCGATGATCTGCGCGCGTAGGACGGCGCGCTCGGGCCGCAGCCACGCCAGGATCACCGCCAGGGCGAACACATAGGTGAATGGCCAGACCTTGATCGTGGTCGCCATCGCGTCCGGGAAACTGTTGCCCAGATGCAGGATGCTGATCAGCGGCGTGACCGCCAGCAGCCAGACCAGCATCGTCAGCAGCAGCAGCCGGCCCGGCACCTCCAGGGAAGCGAGGCCCCAGATCGTCGCCGGTACCATCAGGAACGGCCAGCCCTTGGACAGCAGATACAGCGGCGGGATATCCACCATGTAGTGGAAGCACTGGGCGAACATGGGCAGCATGCCCAGCAGCACCAGGTTGCCAAGGAACACGAAGGACCGGCCTCCGCTGGCCGCACCAGCCTGCCGCAGGACCACTCCGCTCGGCCGAACAAGCACGCGCCCGCCCCCTGATCCGCGCCTAGGGGACAGCACCATCCCCCGCCCGGCGCGCGTCATGGCGGATCGGGCCACTGATGGGTGCGCCGGTCGGCAGGCGTGAGCCTGGTCCGCAACGCGATCCACAGCACCGGAAGGGATTCGACGAACACCCGGCGGGCGTGCCGCCGAGGATTGAGCATCAGGCGCCACAGCGCCTCCAGATGCAGCCGCCGCACCAGTTCGGGTGCGCGTCGGACAACGCCGGTCACGAAATGCAGGGAACTCCCGATGCACAACGCCGTGCCGGTGGCCTGGCCGGTCGCCTGGATCGCCATGGCCACGGTTTCCGACTGCGGCGCGCCGACCGCCAGGAACACGTACCGGGCTGGATGGGCCAGGACGAAATCCACGCAGCGCTGGATCTCCGCCGGGTCGCGGTAGAAGCCCATCGGCGGGTCGAACCGCGCGATCGTCTGGATGCCGAACTGGCTCCGCAACCGCCGATCCACCTCATTGCTGCCGCCGATGATGGTCAGCGTATCCTCCGGCCGGATGTGATGCGCGAACATATAGACCGTCAGGTCGCTGCCCGCCGCGACAGGCATCGGTTCGCCGAACAGCTTATCCGCGAGCAAGCCCAGGATCGTGCTGTCATTCAGCACCATCCAGGCCTGTCGTTGGGCGTCCCGGAACTGCCTGTTGCCGCGCCAGCTCGCCACGATGTGCTGGGCGTTGGGAGTCGTGACAAAGCGGAACGGTGCCGCCGGATCGCGCCCGGCGATCCGTTCAGCCGCCAAGGGCAGGGTCATGGGGGTGAAGGGCACCCCCAGGAACCACCTGACCGGAAACGCGCCTGGCTCAGACATATCCGTGACCTGCCTTCAGGGATGACACTACAGGCGGCGATAGAGCCAGCGCGGGATGTAGAAGCGCCGCCCGACGAACACGAAACCCGCGAGCGTGCCGCCCGCCTCCAGGATCGCGTCACGGAACCGGGAGGCGACGGCGGCGCGCGTGGTTTCGGCCCGGATGACCAGGATGCTGGCATCGACCAGCATCGACAGGCGCCGCATCCAGGGGCTGCCGAGGTCGGACGGCCCGACGACCAGCACGACGGCGAAGCTGCCGCGCAGCCGCCCCGGCACATCCCAGTCGCGCAGGGAGACGAACTGCCGGTCCCTGAACAGGACGCGCGCGGCATCGACCGACACCCAAAGCCCCTCGACGCCGGTGCGCGCCACCGGAATCGGGACGTCGAACCCGGGCGCCTCGGCCTTGACCGCCGTGTCGCCCTGTTCGGTCAGGTCCAGGATCAGGGTCCGCATCGCGAAGGTCTGGGCGAACTCCTCTCCCAGCGCCCGGGCGAAGCTAGCCTGAAGCCCCCCGTTCTCGGTCGCCACGATCTGGATCAAAGACAGCGGGCGGCCCTCGGTGCTCATGCCCAGCAGGTTGGCCGCCACGATCCCGGCGCCGGTCAGGGTGTTTGAGGCATCGGCGGCGCTCACCTCACCCAGGTTGGTCAGGCCGAGGTCGGCCTCCGCCTCCGTCGAAAGGATATAGGCCCGCTGCAGGCCCGTCGCGACGGCGGCGAACGCCATGCCCATCGCCAGGCCGAGGAACCCGCCCCCCGCCAGGTACGACAAGGCCAGATTGCGCCCGCGCAGAGGTGCGGTCGGCGGCTGCGCCATGCGGACATTGGCGTTCTGGTCGACGACCGAATCCTCATTGAACAGCGCGCTCGGCTGGCGCAGCGACAACTGGCGGAAGATCCCCTCGGCCACATCGCGATTGAGCTGCAACGTGTGCAACTGCGTCTCCGCCTCCCGCAGGGTGACGATCCGTTCGGCGGCGATGCGGGACTGGTCCTCCAGCTCCACAAGCTGCTGGCCCAGCGCCTGATCCTCGACCTCCAGCGATGCCAGCCGGTTGTTCAGGACATCGACCGCCGGATTGCGGATCATCCGTTCAGCGAAATAGAGCGCCTGTCCCGTCCGGCTCATTTGCCCGCGGACGGTCGCGATCTTCTGGTCTAGTTCCCGCAGGCCCGGCCATGAGTCGTTATACTGGCTGACCAGATGCGCCCGTTCCTGCATCAGCCGCACCAGGGTGTTCCGGGCCTCGTCATTGCCGGTGTTGTTCGTGGTCTCCCGGAAGTCCAGGACGGTGGCCGGCTGAGAGGCCAGGTTGGTGCGCACGGCTCCGATCTCGGTCTGCACCGCGACCCGGCGTTCCCGTACCTGGTTCTGCCGCTGGGCGATGCCGTCCAGGCGGTTGGTCGCCAGGACGATATCCTGCGCCATGTCCAGCACGTCGCTCTTGCGCTTCACCGCCAGGATTTCCGCCTCGAACTGCCGCAGGCGGCCGGTGTAGCGGCCGATCTCATCGCCGAGCGTGGCGGCATTCTGGTTGGCGTAGATGGATTTTCGACGGAGGAGGTAGGCGTCGATGACCGCCTGGACCGCCTTGACGGCCAGGTCGCGGTTGTCATGGGTGAACGACACGCGGATCGCGTTGCTGCTGCCCTGCGCCTCGGCCCGCAGGTCGTCGCGGAACCGTTCGACCGCGACGATGATGCGATCCGCCGGACCATAGGGCGCCAGCAGGCCGAAGAACCGGGCACCGGACAGCCGGGGATAAAGCGCCTCTACCCCCACACGCTCGATGGCCGCACGCAGCACGTCGTCGGTCTGGATGATCTGGATTTCGGCCTGCACAGCCTTCAGCCCATCGACCGAAATCTGCGTGTTGGTCAGGTCGAGCGAATTCTGCACCACGGCCGAGTCCGACCCGACCAGCAGGATCAACAGGGCGTCGGCCGTGAAATAGGTTTTGGCGAAGTATGCGGCCCCGGCGCCCAGCATCAGCCCCAGCAGCAGGCAGTAGCGCAGCAGCCGCCGACGATAGAAGGCATAGACGGCGAGGTCACGCATGGTCCAGCGCCGCCGCGTCTCCGGCTGACCACCGGCCGAACCTGGTTGGGTGTCGATGGTCGCATCAGACATTGGCGCCCCCCTTGTCGGCGATAGGCCGGTCATGGCCGGCACTCATAGGGCGGCCAGTCCTGTTGCCGATAGCGCATGATCAGGCGAAAGACCCGCACCTGCCGCCAGATGTCGTCCTCGGGCCACGGGCACAGGCTGACCGCGGCGGCGACGGGATTGCCCCGCCACTGGTCGGGGATATTGATCTTCACTTGCGCGATGTTCAGGTAAACGCTCGGCTGCCCCATCCGCCAGTTCGCCGGCAGGTTCTTATGCAACGCGGTCAGCAATGACAGGGGATCGGGCGGCGCTGGCGGATAGGGCAGTTCGTCCAGCGGCCCGCCCCCTTGCGCCAGGCAAAGCGCCGCCAGCGACAGCAGCGCCTTCTCGATCCGCCCCGGACGTTTCCGGCCTCTGGCCGGCGTCCCCGCTAACGATATGCTCCTGGCCGCGATCACGGGTCCGTCGTTTCCTTCGCTTGCGGGACGCGGGGCGGAACGTGTACCCGCTGTCTCGCACGTCGGGCGTCCGTCGTGTCCGGAGCCCAGGCATCGTGATATCATGATTGGCCGCGTGCGAGCGCTTATTCCGCATAAAATCAGTTACGACCGCCTGTTCCATTTCGGCGGCGCACTCGCGTCCCGCGGGATGGAGGCCGGGGGGAAGTTCGGGCTGTACATGCTCGCCGCCCACATGATGGGCGCGACCTCCTCTGGCTTGTTCTTCCTCTGCCTCACCTGGGTCAACCTGTGCTCCACCGCGGCGCGGATGGGGCTGGAGCGCGCGATGTCGCGCCATCTGGCCGCCGAACTGGCGATCGGGCACGGGCACGCGGCACGCAAGGCGCTGGTCACAGGCGTCGGCTGGATCACCGTCGCCAGCGCCGCCGCCGCCGTGGGCACCGCGCTGATCGCGGCGCCGCTGGCACTGCATGTGTTCCGCCTGCCGGAACTCGCTTATCCCCTGGCCGTGTCCGCGTTGATCCTGGTGCCCCAGACACTCGCCTTCGCGATCGGCTTTGCCCTGATCGGGCTGCACCGCCCGGTCATGGGGCAGATGGTGCAAAGCGCCCTGCCGCCGGTGCTGTCCCTGCTCGCCCTTGTCGCCGGACTGACCGAGTTGAACACCGTGCTGATCGTCTACGCGGGCTCCTACGCTTTGTGCTGCGTGCTGGGTCTTGCCTGCATCGCGTGGGACTGGCGGCACGCCATGGTGGACCGCGTCGTCGAGGCCCCCGAAACCCCGATCGAGCCCCTCCCCTCTCTCTGGGTCACCGCCAGGCCGTTCCTGGTGATCGAGCTGGTGCAGGTCACGCTGCTGTCAGTGCCCGTCCTGATGCTGGGCATGTTCGCCGATCCGGCCGCCGTCAGCGCCTTCAGTATCGTCAGCCGCATCACCATGTTGATCAACACGATGCTGGTCAGCATCGCCATGATCGCCGCGCCCGGCTTCGCGTCGCACCACCGGCGGCGGGAGTTCGCGGCGCTGCGAAACCTGGAGCGGCAGACGAGGATGGTTGCGATGGTCCTGTGCCTGCCGGTGATCCTGGGGATGGTGGTGTTCGTTCACCCGCTGCTGGGGCTGATGGCCAGCGACCTGCCCGGCGCCGCAGCCGCGCTTTACGTGCTGTCGGTCGCCCAGGTCGTGAACGTGGCCCTGCCGACCCAGGACATGATGCTCTCGATGACCGGCCACGGCGCCCTGCTGCGGCGGCTGAACCTGCAACAATTGGTCGTCTGCTGCGTGCTCAGTGCCATCCTCATCCCCCTGTTCGCCATGATGGGTGCCGCGGTGGTCAGCACCATCTGCCTGATCCAGGGACGGGTCAGCTTCGCCCTCGCGGTGCGCCGGGTCCTGCCCGAACTCTCGGCGGCGAAATAGGATCATGCGCGCGAACGCGGGAGCCCGAATGCCGGATCTGACGGAGAACATGGGATGATCACCAAGGGTCTCGCCGGCCTTGATGGCACGCGCCACACGCTCTGCATCATCGGCGCCGGCCCCGTCGGCCTGTCGCTCGCGCTGGAACTGGAGCGGACCGGCCATCGCGTGCTGCTGCTGGAATCCGGCGACATGGGTCCGACGCCCGAGGCCCAGGCCCTATCGGACGCCGAGATCGTCGACACGGCCCTGCATGTGCCCATGGATATCGGCGTGCAGCGCAGCCTGGGCGGCACGTCCAACCTGTGGGGCGGGCGCTGCGTGCCCTTCGGGCCGATCGACTTCGCCCGGCGGGCCGCCGTGCCCCATAGCGGCTGGCCGATCTCGATGGCCGAGGTCGCACCGTTCCTGCCCGCCGCCTGCGGTTACATCGGCTGCGGCCAGGCGGTCTTCGAGCAGGATCTGCCGGACTTCAAACCGGGCGACCCGGACTTCATCTTCGAGAAGGTCGAACGCTGGAGCCGCCGCCCTCGATTCACCGACATGTATACCAAGCGGCTCCAGGACAGCGCCGCGATCGACCTGCGGCTTTGCGCCACGGTGACCGGGCTGGCCTTCGGACCCGATGGCCGGGTCACGTCGCTCCAACTTCGCAACGGGGAAAGCGCGGCGTCGGTCATCGCGGACCGGATCGTAATCGCGACAGGCGGCTTGGAAACCGCCCGCCTGCTGCTCGCCACCCGCCGCGATGCCCCCAACCGCTTCGGCGGCGACGACGGTCCGCTCGGCCGCTTCTATATGGGCCACCTGTATGGAATCGCGGCGGAAATGGAACTCCGCAACCCCGCTGTCGAATCATCCATCGAGTATTTCCGCGACCCGGACGGCTTCTACCTGCGCCGCCGCTTCACCCCCAGTGAGGACCTGCAACAGCGCATGGGCCTCTCCAACGGCTCCCTCTGGCCGGACTATCCGCTGATCCGGGACCCGGCCCACCGCAACGGCATCCTGTCGCTGGCCTACCTCGCGCTGTCGGTCCCCCCGCTCGGCCGCCGGATCGTCGCTGAGTCCATCCGGCAGCACTATGTCGGCGACGCCATCCGACGGTGGCCGCATATCGTGAACATCCTGCGGGACGCGCCGCGCACGGCCGCCTTCCTGCCGGGGTTCCTCTATCGCCGCTATCTGGCCGATCACCGCATGCCCGGCTTCTTCCAACGCAACGCCGCCAGGCGCTACGCTATCCGGTTTCATGCGGAACATCATCCCGACCCTGCCTCTCGGGTGACCCTGTCGGATCGCACCGATGCCTATGGGATGCCGCGCGCGGCGGTGGATTTCCGCTATACTCGCCACAACGCGGAGCTGTTGATCCGTATGCATGAGTGCTTCGACACTTGGCTGACGCGCACCGGAACCGGGACGCTGCGCTGGCTGGTGCCGGAACAGGAACGGGCGGATTATATATTATCTCAATGTTACGACGGTCATCACCAGATTGGGACGGCACGCATGGGCGAGAATGAGCGGACGGGTGTTGTCGACAGGGACTGCCGGGTGTTCGGATCGGCCAACCTGTTCCTGGCCGGCAGCGCGGTGTTCCCCACCTCGGGCGAAGCGAACCCCACGCTGACCGCCGTGGCGCTTGCCATGCGGCTGGCCGGACTGCTGGCCGCCGAAGC
Source organism: Acetobacteraceae bacterium (assembly GCA_947476855.1). The sequence goes on along the minus strand of CANJSR010000070.1, from coordinate 4,446 downwards.
ACCCCAGGCGGCCGGCTGATGCCCTGCCCGGATACGACCATGCGCGCGATCGGGCTGACCTTGCTTTTGGCATCGGCCGGCTGCGCGCCAAGGATCGAGCTCCCACCGGCCCCGACCGTCCCTGCCCCGGTCGAGGTGAGCTATACGACGCCCGCCTACCGCATCCAGGTCGGCGACGAACTCTCAATCCGGGTTCTGCTGAACCCCGACCTGAATGAGGAGGTGACGGTCCGGCCGGACGGCCATATCTCCACCAGCATCGTCCACGACGAACGCGCGGCCAACCGCACCGTGCCGGAACTTATCGACATCCTGAACGCCGGCTACGCCCGCTATCTGCAAAAGCCGCATGTCTCGGTCATTGTGAGGACCGTCGCTCCGATCAGGGTCTTTGTCGGCGGCGAGGTCGCGATACCAGGGGAGCAGGTGGTGGCCGGCGCGCCACCGACCCTGGCGCAGGCGATTGCCCGCGCCGGCGGCCTGAAGATGGGCGGCGATGAGAGCCGGGTCTTCCTCGTCCGCCGGGGGGAGAATGACACGCCCGTCTACCTGGCCGCGCGCTACGACGCGGTCATGAGCGGCCGCGACCCCCTGGCCGATATCCGGCTGGCCCCGTTCGATGTCGTGATGGTGCCCAAGCTCGGGATCGCCGAGCTCTATCGGTGGTACTATGAGTATATACAGCAGTTTGCGAACCCGAGTTTCAGCTTTTCCTACCTGCTGAATCCGACGGCGGCGGGGCAGACCTACCTTACCACCGTGAAATGACCGCGGCCCCGTAGGCCCGCGCCACGGCCGGCCATGGCATCCGAACCAACCGCACCGCCAAAGGCGGGCAGTTGGCCGGCGCCAGGCCGCCGCTTCAATATCCTCAGCCCAGGTCGAACCGATCGAGGTTCATCACCTTGGTCCAGGCCGCCACGAAGTCACGCACGAAACCCGCCTGCGAGCCATCGCAGGCATGGACTTCCGCCAGCGCCCGCAGTTGGGAGTTCGAGCCGAACACCAGGTCGACCCTTGTGCCCGTCCACTTCAATGCGCCCGTCGCGCGGTCACGCCCCTCGAACACATCCCCGGCGTCCGAGGCCGGCTTCCACGTCGTTCCCATATCGAGTAGGTTGACGAAGAAATCCGTGGTCAGCGCGCCCGGGCGCGCGGTGAACACGCCATGCGGGGCCTGTCCGACTTTGGCATCCAGCACGCGCAGGCCGCCGACCAGGACCGTCATTTCCGGCGCCGTCAGCGTCAGAAGCTGCGCCCGGTCGACCAGGCTCTCCTCGGCCGACATGCCGCGCTCGCCCTTGCCGAAGTTGCGGAACCCATCCGCCATCGGTTCGAGCACCGCGAAGGCTTCGACGTCGGTCTGTTCCTGGGAGGCATCGGTGCGGCCTGGCGTGAACGGAACCTCCACGTCATGGCCGGCGTTCTTCGCCGCCTGCTCGACCGCCGCGCAGCCGCCCAGGACGATCAGGTCCGCGAGCGAGACCTTCTTCCCGCCCACCTGCGCCGCGTTGAACCCGCGCTGGATGGCTTCAAGCGAAGCCAGAACGGTGGCCAGTTGGGCTGGCTGGTTGGCCGCCCAATCCTTTTGCGGCAAGAGGCGGATGCGTGCCCCGTTCGCCCCGCCGCGCTTGTCGGATCCGCGGAATGTCGCGGCCGAAGCCCAGGCGGTTGAAACCAGTTGGGCGATCGACAGCCCGGACGCGAGGACCTGTGCCTTCAGCGCCCGGATATCCGCGGCGTCGATCAGGGGATGATCGACCGCGGGGACCGGGTCCTGCCACAGCAGTTCCTCCGACGGGACCAGCGAGCCGAGGTAACGGGACAGCGGCCCCATGTCGCGATGCGTCAGCTTGTACCAGGCGCGGGCGAAGGCATCCGCGAAGGCATCCGGGTCCTTGTGGAAGCGCCGCGCAATCGGCTCGTAGATCGGGTCCATGCGCAGCGCCATGTCCGCCGTGGTCATCATCGGCGCGTGGCGCTTCGTCGGGTCGTGCGCGTCGGGTACGGCATCCGCCGCGGCGCCGGCCTTGGGCACCCATTGCCAGGCACCCGCCGGGCTTTTGACCAGGTCCCACTCATAGCCGAACAGCGTGTCGAAGTAGCCGTTGTCCCACTGGATCGGGTTCGGGGTCCATGCACCCTCGATCCCGCTGGTCGTGGTGTCGACGCCCTTGCCCGTGCGGAGGCTGTTCTTCCAGCCGAGACCCATTTCCTCGATCGGCGCCCCTTCGGGTTCAGGCCCGACCAGCGCCGCGTCGCCTGCGCCGTGGCATTTGCCGAAGGTGTGTCCGCCGGCGACGAGGGCCACGGTTTCCTCGTCGTTCATCGCCATGCGGAGGAACGTCTCCCGGATGTCGCGGCCTGATCCGATCGGGTCCGGCTTGCCGTTCGGGCCTTCCGGGTTGACGTAGATCAGGCCCATCTGCACGGCGGCCAGGGGGTTTTCGAGGTCCCGGTCACCGGTATAGCGCTTGTCGCCGAGCCACTCGGCCTCGGCGCCCCAGTAGATGTCTTCCTCGGGTTCCCAGACATCCTCGCGCCCGCCGGCAAAGCCGAAGGGCTTGAAGCCCATGGATTCCAGGGCACAGTTGCCGGTCAGGACCATCAGGTCGGCCCAGGAAATCCGGTTGCCGTATTTGCGCTTGATCGGCCAGAGCAGCCGGCGCGCCTTGTCGAGGTTGGCGTTGTCGGGCCAGCTGTTGAGCGGTGCGAAACGCTGCGAGCCGGAGGAGGCGCCGCCGCGGCCATCATTGATGCGGTAGGTGCCGGCGCTGTGCCACGCCATGCGGATGAACAGCGGCCCGTAATGGCCGTAATCAGCGGGCCACCAGTCCTGCGAGTCCGTCATCAGCGCGAACAGGTCCTGCTTCAGGGCCTCCAGATCGAGCTTCTTGAATTCCTGGGCGTAGTTGAACGCGGGGCCCATGGGATTGGACAGGGCGGAGTGCTGATGGAGGATCCGGAGGTTCAACTGGTTCGGCCACCAATCCCGGTTCGACCGCCCGCCAGCGGACATCGGCCTGGCTGTCCCGTGCGCCACGGGGCATTTTCCGTCAGTGTTTCCGTCCATTTTCTTCTCTCCAATCCTGGCTGATCAGGCCGATTCATCAATGACACATTGATCTCGGGTACCAGTCCGCACTGACCAAGGCGGAGCGCGGTGCCATGATAATGGTTATTGGTAGCGTGCCTGTCATCGTCTGGCACCGCATCTGTCCAAGCCGCCGCTGGTCTTTGGAAATGCTTGACTAACACGGCGGCCGCCGCCGGCTGTCATTAAAAAATCATCATGAAAATCAGAGGCTCGGCCGGGCGGCACGGACCACTCCGTGCCGCCGAAGTGTTCGGCCCTTACAGCGGGCCGAGCTTGCCGAGTTCGGTGGCCTTGATCTGGAGGGCGAGGTACTTCGAATTGATCCGGCATTGCGCCAGACCGCCGGCGATGAACCACACGCCTTCCTGCGGCGTGCGCTTGAACATGTTGCTCAGCTCCCCATCAGGGCCGATGCCCCAGACCGGGCCGATACGCTCCGCCACTTCCTCGCCCAGAGCGCGCCGGACGAGTTCCTTCTGCGGATAGTAGCCGGTGGCCAGGACGACGACGTCGGCGGGCACGGTGGTGCCGTCCTTCAGAAGCGCGCCCTCGGCGGTGAAACGTTCGATCCGCTCGTACTGCAGCAGGCCGAGTTCGCCCTTGATCATCAGCGCGGAGCTGCCGGCATCCAGGTTGTATCCGCCGCCGCGGCGGAAATACTTCATCTGGTGCCCGGTCTCGTCCTCTCCGATATCGAACTTGAAGCCGATGCCCTTGAGGCCCTCGATCATCTCCCTATCAAGTTCCATCATGCGCTGCGTGACGGACTTATAGGCCTTGGTGATCAGCGTCGGCGTCGCGGAGGAAACGATCAGGTCGCAATCCTCAAGCGGCGGGCCTTCGTCCCAGATCGCTTCGTTCAGCCGGGCGCTGGGGTCAATTGAAACGACCGTGGTGGAGCCGCGTTGGATCAGCGTCGTGTTCACGCCATGGCTGTGCAGGTCGAGCGCAATGTCGTTCGCGCTGCTGCCCGTGCCCATGATGAGCGCGTTCTTGCCGGTCCAGGCCGCGCCGCTGTCGAAGCCTTCGGAGTGGACGACCTCACCCTTGAAGTCTTCCAGGCCCGGCAGATCGGGGATGAAGGGATAGCTGCTGACGCCGTTGGCGAAGACGATGTGGCGGGGCTTTACCACGCGCTCGGTGCCATCCGCGTGCTTGAGCCGGGCGGTCCAGGTCTTGGTCTTCTCGTCCCACGTGCCGGCGACGAACTCGGTGTTCGTCCAGCAGTTGATTTCCATGGCGTCGGCGTAGAACTCGAACCAGTTCCCCAGCATGTCCTTGGGGATGTATTTCGGCCAGGTCGGCGGAAATTCCATGTAGGGCAGGTGGTTGAGGTGGATCGAGTTGTG
>CANJSR010000069.1 GCA_947476855.1 Acetobacteraceae bacterium | reverse complement strand
CGTTCTTCAGCGCGTTGAAGGCGCGCCGCATGACGTCGGCGGTGGAGGCGGGGGTGCGGATCTCCTCCACCTGCTTGGTCACCGAGGCATAGGTCACGGCGGAGCGGAACGTCGGGAAGATCTGCGACTGGTCGACCGCCTGCGCCAACGGCAGGAACAGCACCGGGACCGAGTCGGAGAAGGTCGTGGCGATGCCGGGAAACGCGTTCTCGGAGCCGGGGCCATACTGCATGGCGAAGACGCCGGGGGGCTTGCCATTGGTGACGCGGGCATAGCCATCGGCCATGTCGACGCCCACACGCTCCTGCCGGCAGATGATCGGGCGGATGCCGGCGGCGACGGCATTTTCGATGATGGAGGTGGTGGGGAAGCAGAACAGGGTGTCGGTGCCCTCGCGCTTGAGGATTTCGACGATGGCGTCGGCTGTTCGCATGGTGGTTTCCCCCTGGGTTTGACGTTGGGGGAAGGTAGGCTTGGGGTGGGGCAGGGGGCAAGCGGGTCGCGCCCTGGTCAGTCGGTACCGGACACGTCCCGTTCCAGTTCCCGCCGGCAGGCCTGTGCCAAGGGCGGCAGTTCATGGCGCACGACATGCCAAAGTACGTCGTAGGCCGTGCGCTGATACTCGTGGCGAAGGATGTTTCCGATCCCCGCGACCTTGCGCCATGGGATCGAAGGATGTCGTTGCTTCAGGTCATCATCGAGGTGCCGGCTGGCCTCGGAAATGATCTCGATCCCGCGCTCGACGATCCATTGGCGGCGCCGGTCGGTGGCGAAGGCGGCAAGCGCAACGCCGTCCAGTTCCGCGGTCACCAGGTCGATGGCCTCAACCATGTCGATCAGCCGCAAGGTGACCGATCGCGGGGCCATCAGAACACCCGCACCGCCGATTGCTCGATCCGTTCCCGCAGCGCCGGGTGCAGGCTGCGTCGTGTCATGACATCCGCCTTGCGCCCGAGGATTCGCGCCGCTTCCTCCTGCACATCCATCAGGCCGAAAAGCCCGATGCTCCCTTCCGGATGGTCGAAGAACAGGTCGACATCCGAATCAGCCCGTGCCTCATCCCGCGCGGTCGAGCCGAACAGGTACAGATGTTCAACACCCAACCGCCGCAGGTCCGGCGCGTGCGCGCGCAAACGTGTGATGGCGTCGTCGCGGTTCATGATCCCACACCGGAAGCCGTGTTGAACCATAGATTAGCACAGGCGAACGGCCCGCGCAGGTTCATCCTGCGCGGGCCGGTTCCATCAAACCATCGCCACCGGCCGCACCGGGGACCCCGTGGCACCCTTGAACTTCGTCGACAGCAGGATGAAGCAGCAGACCGCAACCCGGTCCTTCGCCATGTCCTCCAGTTGCAGGTTCTCGATCAGGTAGACCCCGCACTGCGACAGCGAATACTGGTGCACCGGCAGGCCCAGCGTGTGGTCGGGGTTCGGCAGGACCTCCACCGCCATGTTGTCCGTGCCGATCGCCGTGATCCCCTGGTCGATCAGCCATTTCGCGCCGGGCACGTCGATCCCGGGCTCTCCGGTCAAATATTTCGCGTTGTCCATCCCGAAATACCGCCCCCAGCCCGTCCGGATCAGCGCCACGTCACCCGGCTGCACCTTGAAGCCGCCATTCGCCGCCGCGCGTTCCAGGTCATCGGGCGTCACCACCCGCCCCGGGTTCAGATGCTGCCCGCCGTCAAAGCCCGCCACGTCGAACAGCAGCCCGCGGGTGATGATCGGCGGGGACTTCTCGATCCCCAGCGCCGTCAGGCCCCAGTCGGTCACCACCTCGGGCGCGCAGAAGCCGTTGTACAGCCGGTCTCCGGAGGAAAAATGTCCCAGCGCGTCGATATGCGTCCCGACATGGGTCGTCATCTCGATCCGCTCCAGATTCGTTCCGGCATCGTTCCTCATGCCCATGCCGCGGCGGCGCTTGATGCTGTCCTTCCACGACGCCCAGATCGACATCAGATACGGAGTCTGGTTCGGCGCCATGTAGGGTGCGCCCATGTCGATCTCATGGCTCACGTCATAGACCCGGCCGTGCTGCACCAACCCCAGCGCGGACAGCCGCTTTTCCGCGGTCAGCAGGTTGCCGGCGCCCAACTGGTCGGTGGGGCCCCATTGGGAGTGGCTGTGGATCAGGCCGGACATGACGGAATTTCCTCGCGAAAGTGTTGTGCCTAAACTGCCACCCCGGACGTTGCCTCGGCAAGCAGGCGACGCAGCGCCGGCCGGCGGACCTTCCCCGTTTCGGTGCGCGGCAGACGGGTCATCACATGCGGAACGAACACCGTCACCTGGCCGGACAGGGTCGCGATCAACCGCTCCCGGCACCGGTCAACCAGTCCGGCATCATGCGATTGCAGCACGACATGCAGCCGGTCATGCCCCGCCGCATCGGGCAGCGCCAGCAGCACCGCGTCCTCCACGCCCGGGATTTCCTTCATTCGCTGCTCGATCGCCTGCGGAGAGAACTTGATGCCGCCCAGGTTAATCCAGTCATCCGCCCGCCCCAGCACGACCAGCCGATCCTGTCCCGGCATGAAACCCATGTCGCCAGTGCGATACCAGCCATCGCGGAACGCGGCGTGCGTCGCATCCTCATCCCACCTGTATCCGTCGACCATGCCGCGGGCCCGGGCCTCGATCAGCCCGACCTCCCCCTGCAAGGCCTCCGCCCCCTCGTCCGTCATGATGCGGATCGAGACGTCTGGTAGCAAAACCCCAACACCATCATCCCCGATGATCGTCAGGCGCGACGTCTCGTTGGCGCCATAGTTATGGTAGACATGCGTTACAATCTCCCGACGGAGCCGATCGCGGATCGCCTCCGGCAGCGCGCCGCCCTTGATGTGGATCAGCCCCGTCCGGGGCCCCGACCAGCCAGGCGGGACCGCATGCGCCAGCCGCACCGCGTCCCCGGAAACCAATGTCGCGCGAAACTGCCCAAACCGTTCCATATCGGTGAACATCGACCCGAGTCCCGACGACACCACCGTGCATCCCGCGCGCAGGGCAATTGATGATTCCTGAAACGAAGACCGATTCGAAAACCCATATAAATTCAAAAAATTCCACTCATAACCAGGATCGCTCGGCTGCCACGCCGTCCGTTCCAGAAGCGCCATCGTCCGACCATGTGTCATTGCCAGGACCTTCGGCCGACCGGTGGAACCAGACGTCCGTACAAGCGTCACGACGGTGTCCGTGTCAGGACAATGATCCAGCAGCCCGAGGTCACCAGCCCCGACCGGCGTGCGCCCGATCCGGTCGATTACGGCCTGCGTCAGATGCAGCACACCACCACGATCGGACGGCACCGCGCCCTCCATGCCGATGCACAGAAGATCACAGCGCGCCAGGACCGGGTCGTCCGAGTCCACATCATGCCGCGTCAGAGACAGGGTGGTCGCGCCGATGATCTCACTGGCGAACAGCACCAGCAGGCAGAGGTACCGGTTCGCACAGGCCACGCCCATCAGCATCCCAGGCTGCAATCCCGTCGCCCGCAGCGCCTTGACGTACTGCGCGATGCCAACACCCAGGTCGCCATAGGTGTAGGAACGATCCGCCTCGATCACCGCGACCGCGTCCGGGGTATGGCGGACCCAGTGCAAAATGCATTGCGGCGTCGACAGGCTGTAGGGGAGTTCAGGCACGGCCTACCCCAAATCCTTGTGCATCAGCGTCACCGGATGGCCGTGATCCACCTCCGGCCCATCCGCGATCCAGCCCAGCTTCGCATACAGCCCGACCGCGTGCTCCGAGTGCAGCCAGAGCCGCCGCACCCCGCCCGCCCGTGCCGCATCCTCCACCACCCGCACCAGGCGTTCGGCATGGCCGCGCCCACGGAACGGCGGATCGACATAGACGCTGGCGAGCCAGGGCGTCAGTTCCGGCCGGGGATCGAGGTCGTGGTGCACCAGGCTGGCGGTCGCGACGGGGATGCCGTCCTCCAGCACCACGAAGGTCTGTTCCGGTCCCGCCGTTGCCTGCCGGGACGCCATCCGCGCCTCGACCTGCGCTACTGTGCGGCCCTTGTGGCGCGCCCATTCCTCCCAAAGCCAGGCCGAGGCGGCTGGGATCACGTCCGGCCGGCTGGCGGTGGTCACGATCTGGATATCAGTCATGCGTTCCAGGAGCCCCATTCACGGTCTCCGACCACGCTAACGCCCCGGCCCGTTCTGGCCAACCGCGCCCGAACAGGGCAAAACCATTGCCATGTCCGACCTTCCGTCCCTCTCGCCGACCCGTGCCTGGGTACTCCTGGGCGCCGCGTTCCTGACCTTCTCGGTCGGGGCCGCCTTCATGCACTCCTACACCGTCTTCCTCGTGGCCTTCATCGAGGAGTTCGGGTGGAGCCGAGCGGATGTGTCCGTGGCGTATGCGGTGGGGCAGTTGGTGCATGGGGGGACGGCGCCGCTGGTGGGCATCCTGGTGGATCGCCTGGGGCCTCGGCGGCTGGTGCTGATGGGTGGTGCGATCCTGGCGGCCGGTCTGGTCGCGAGTTCCTATGCCACCGAGCTTTGGCACATGATCATCATCTACGGCCTGGTGATGAATTTCGGCGCCAACTGCCTGGGGCTGGTGGCCTTCGTGCCGCTGTTGTCCAAGTATTTCGTCCGCAATCGCGGCATGGCGGTGTCCGTCGTGCAGTCGGCCAACGGGTTCGCGCGTGCCTACTCGGCCCCGGCGGCGACGCTGATGATCAGCGGCCTGGGCTGGCGCGGCGCCTATCTGTGGCAGGGCATCGCGATGGCGGCGGCGATCCTGCCCCTCGCGGCCCTGTTCCGAGGCACCGACACCAAGCGCGCCACCCGCGCCGAACGCCGCGAGAAGGCGGCGACCGAGGGCGGATGGACCGTTCGCCAGGCGATGCGCACGCCGCATTTCTGGCTGCTGACGCTGGTTTATGTCTTCACCGGCCTGGGCAGCTTCCTGGTCGCGCTGCACCAGTTGGCCTTCGCGGTCGATGTCGGCTTCGACAAGTTCTACGCGGCCAGTGTCCTGGGCATGGGTGCGTTCCTGTCCCTGCCGGGCGTAATCCTGACCGGCACCGTATCCGACTATATCGGGCGGGAGCTTTCGGCGGTGCTCACCTATGGCACCTCGATCATCGGCGTCGCCTGCGGGCTGCTGATCACCGGGCCGGGAGACCACGTTCTACTGTGGATGCACGCCTGCTTCTTCGGCCTGACCTGGGGTGCCCGCGGGCCGGCGATCACCGCCAAGACGGCCGATCTGTTCCCGGGACCGAACCTGGGCACGATCCTGGGCGTGATCTCGATCGGCACCGGCCTGGGGGCGGCGGGAGGCGCCTGGCTCGCCGGGTTCGTGTTCGACGTGACGGGCAGCTATCGGGTGGCGTTCTGGCTTTCGATCTTCTTCTACGTGTGCGGGTCGGTCGGTTTCTGGGCGCTGCGCCGGCCGCCGGCGATCCGGGCGGCCGGTTGATCAGAAGGCGACCGTCCCGAAGATCGCGTGCAGCGCGGCGAACAGGGCGCCGCCGACCAAGAACCCGACCAGGGTCCCGTTGATCCGCACATATTGCAGGTCCTTGCCCACCCGCAGTTCCAGCCGGTCGGTGATCGTCGCCGTGTCCCACCCGGCGACGATGCGGGCGATGAAGTCGGCCAACTGATCCTGCGCGGCCGGCAGCAGGGACGCCGCCACGGCCTGGGTCGCGTCCTGCACTCGCTGACGGGCGGCGGGGTCGCTTTCCAGCATCGTGCCGAGGTTCGCCAGCGCCTCCTCCAGGAACGCGATCGTGCGCCCGTTCGGCTTGCCGGCGTCGGTTTCCAGCGCGTGGCGCATCCTCGCCCAGACATCCCACAGCCAGGCCTGCACCGTTTCATGCGCGACCACCTGGCGGATCATCCCGCTCAGTTCCGCCGCACGGGCCGGGTCATCGCGCAGGCGGTCGATTTCGCGGCGCACCCATTCGTCGAAGGCGTCGCGCAGCTCCGATCCGTCCGGGCTCATACGGTCGAGTTCGGCGTTCACCTGCGCCAGCACCCGCTTGGCGATGGAGGCGCCGAGCGCCCAGCCGATCAGCCGGCCGCCCTGTTCGCGGACCCGTTCCTCGATCGCGACCCGCAGCGATTCCTCCCGTTCCGCCAAAGCGGTACGAAGCTGCCCGAGGATGAAGCCGAACACCTCCTGGTGCTTGCCGCCGTCGACCAGACCCATCAGCACGCGGGACACCATCTGGCCGGAGGTCTGGCCACCGATCAGGCGCGGGATCAGGCGGGCCATGACGCGGCGGGCGCGCCCGTCCTCCACCGTCGCCAGCAGGCGCGGCAGCATCCCGGCCAGCGCGACGGCGGCGGGGCGAGAGGAGGCGGGATCGGCCAGGAAGCGGCGCAGGATCGCCGGCACGTCGAGGCCGGCAAGGATGCGGGAGACATCCGCCGCCGAAAACACGCTCGTCGCCACGAACCGCCCCAGCGCGCGTCCGAGGCGTTCCTTCTGGCGGGGGATGATGGCGGTATGCGGGATTGGTATGCCCAGAGGGTGGCGGAACAGGGCGGTCACGGCAAACCAATCGGCGATGCCGCCGACGAAGCCGGCCTTGGCGGCGGCCTGCAGCAGGCTGGGCCAATAGCCGGGAGGCAGCGCATAGCTGCCGAGTGTCAGCCCCCCCATCAGCGCCAGCAGGGACGTCGCGAGGCCACGGTGGCGGGAGAGTTCCCGCCGAGCGGCGGTGTCGGTATCGGAGTCGCTCATGGGGGTATTCTACATGGCGGGCGGGGGAGGGGAGGAAGTTTGGGGGGCCCGGTATGCGTGGTGTGACACCCTCTTCCCCCCCGCAAACAGGCAATGTTATACAGTAACCGTGACCGACCCTCTCGCCCCCACCGCTGGCCTCGCCTCCCGACTGCTTCTGGCAGCGGGATTGATCGCCCTGCTGTGGCTGGCTGTCGCCTGGGCGTTGCTGTGATCCCCGGCGCCGTGATGCCCGTCGGCATGACCCCCGCCGGTGGCGCGACCGCCATGGGCAAGGCCCCGCCGCCGATCGTGCTGGACGACGTCACGCTGAAGCATGGCAGCGTTGTCGCGGTGGATGGCCTGTCCGGTGTCTTTGCCCCCGGCAGCCTGACCGCGCTGATCGGCCCCAACGGCGCCGGCAAATCCACCCTGCTGCGCGCCATCGCCGGCCTGCACAAACTGTCGGGCGGCCGCATCGACCGGGGCAGCCTGACCGCCGCGGACATCGCCTTGTTGCCCCAGGGCGGCAGCCTGGACCGGAGCTTCCCCATCTCCTGCCGCGACGTCGTGGCGCTGGGCTTCTCCGGCCGGGTCAGCGCCTTCCGGGCCATGTCGGCCGATCGCCTGCGCACCGCCGAACGCGCGCTGGCCGCTGTCGGCCTGCCCGACCACGCCGCCCGCCCGATCGGGGCCCTGTCCGCCGGCCAGTTCCAGCGCGTGCTGTTCGCCCGGATGATCGTGCAGGACGCGCCCGTCCTGCTGCTGGACGAACCCTTCAGCGCGGTCGACGCCAGCACGACGGAAGACCTGCTGGGCATCCTCCGCCTCTGGCACAGCCAGGGCCGGACCATCATCACGGTCCTGCATGATCTCGACCTGGTGCATGACGCCTTCCCCCGCACCCTGCTGCTCGATGGCGACCTGGTCGCCTGGGGCCCCACCGCCGCCGCGTTGACCGAGGCCAATCGTCATCGCGCCGGCCTGCCGCGCCAGGGTTGGGCACTCGCCCATCAGCACGCCGACTGATGGAGGATGTCTTCCTGGCGCCTTTCGCCCTCGCGTTCATGCGACGGGCGTTGGCGGGATGCATCGCGGTCTCCCTCGCGGCCCCGCCCCTCGGCGTCTTCCTCGTCCTCCGCCGCATGAGCCTCATGAGCGACGTGCTCCAGCACGGGGTCCTGCCCGGCATCGCGGTGGGCGCGGCCGTGGCCGGGCTGTCGGTCTGGGCGATGGGCGCGGGCGGGGTGGTCGCGGGGATCCTGATCGCCGTCCTGTCCGGCTGGCTGTCGCGCCGGACGGGCGGGCGGGAGGACAGCCAGCTCGCCGGTGTCTATCTGCTGGCCCTGGCCGCCGGCGTCGCCCTGGTGTCGATGCAGCGTGGCGTCGACCTGACGCACCTGCTGTTCGGCAGCCTGCTCGCGGTCGACAACGCCGCCTTGCTGGGGATGGCGAGCGTCTCCAGCGTCTCCATCCTGTTGCTGGCCGTGATCTGGAGGCCGCTGATCCTGGAGAGCCTGGACCCCGCCTTCATGGCCGCGACCGGCGGGCATGGCGGGCTGTGGCACTTGGTCTTCCTGGCTCTGGTTGTATTGTGCGTCGTCTCGGGCTTCGTCGCGCTTGGCACGCTGATGTCTGTTGGACTGATGATGCTGCCGGCCATTGCGTCCCGGCATTGGTCCAATTCGCTGTCCGGGCAGGTGCTGGCGTCCGTGCTGATCGCCCTGGTCTCCTCGGTCGTCGGGCTGCTGCTGGCCTATAACCTGGACCTACCCGCCGGCCCCGCCGTGGTGCTGACAGCGGGCGGAATATGGCTTCTCAGCCTGGCACTCGGCCCCCGCACAAGCCTGCTTCGTCCGGCCACCGGGGTCATGTAGACTGCGCCGACAGACGTGGAGAATCCCCCCATGACGATCAGAAGACTGCAACCCGAGGGCCGGCTGGCCGGCGCCGTCGTGCACGGCAACACGGTGTATCTGGCGGGCCAGGTCGCCGATGACCCGAGCCTGGACGCCGAGGGCCAGACCGCCGACATCCTGCGCCAGATCGACGCCCTGCTGGCCGAGGCCGGCACCGACAAGTCCCGCCTGCTGTCCTGCCAGGTCTTCCTGAAGGACATCCGCGACGTGGACGGCATGAACCGCGCCTGGGATGCCTGGCTGGATCGCGCCAATCCGCCGGCCCGCGCGACGGTGGAGGCGAAGCTGGTCGATCCGCGCTGGGCCGTCGAAATCACCGGCATCGCCGCGCTGGCGTGACCCGGTCCCGTCCGCCGATGGCAGCGCCCCGCCCGATGCCGCCATCGGTATGACGGACATGCCGCCGACCCCGCGACCAGACCCCAATCCCATGCATATCGGCCATTACATGAATGGGCGATGGGCGCGGACGGTTGTCTTCACGATGACCCTGGTCGGGCTGGTGGCTGTGGCCTCCGACGCTGAACAGGGCGTCGTCTGGGTCTCGATCGCCACCTCGGCCCTGGCCTTCGGCTTCTTCTGCCTGCTGTTTCCCAACGGCGGACATTTCGGGATCGTGACCGCGAACTTCCTCGCGATCTACGGCTGCATGTTCCAGTTTTTTCACCTCGCGAACTTCGCCGAGGCCCCGCGGTACCTGACCCTGATCTCCCTCGGATTGCCGGTGGCGGGATTCCTGCTGACCTGCCTGGTTCGCCGCGATCGCATCGCCGGCCTGATCCATGCCCGCCGGATCAGGACCCTGTCCGAACTGCCCAACCTGAGCGGATGGTTCGTGGCGACGATGCTGGTCGGCGTCGCGTCCTTCGCGGTGCCCTATCTGGCCGACGATCCGTTCGAAAAGGGCGGCTATCTGCTGGCGGCGATGGGCCTGATCACATTCTTCATCGTCGTCTCGATCCGCGACGTCGTCCTGGTCATGGTCGACATCGCCATGGTGTTCGAGATGGTGGCGAGGCGGATCGACCGGCTGCTGATGCCGATGGTCGCCTTCCTGACCTTCTACGCCCTGCTGGTGATCATCTTCGCCTGCCTCTACCGCATCGCGGACATGAGCATGCCGGTCCCCCAGTTCCGCGTGGACGGCGCCAGCGAACGGATCACCTTCATCGAGGCGCTGTATTTCAGCGTCGTCAGCATCACCACCGTGGGCTACGGCGACATCTCCCCCGCCGCGCCCCTGGTCCGCGCGCTGGCGGCCATCGAGATCGTCTGCGGCATCCTGATGCTGCTGTTCGGCTTCAGTGAGGTGATGCGGAACGCCGGTCCTGACAGCGAATGGCATCAATCGACGCGTCGCCGTCGCGATTCCGATCGAGAATCCCCATAGTCTTGCCATGATGCCCGCCCAGGTTGCACCCGTCGCGCAGCCTTTGACGGCGCGCGGGCGAAGGAGTTTCCATGGACTGGTCAGGTCGTAGGGTTCTGGTCACCGGCGGCGCCGGGTTTCTCGGTTCCAATCTCTGCCACGCCTTGGCCAGGCGCGGCGCCAAGGTCACCGCGCTGGACGGGTTTTTGTTCGGCGGCGGGGCCAATCCGCTCAATCTGGATGGCGCGCCGGTCGAGCTGGTGCGCGGCGACATCCGCGAGATCGACCTGCGCCCGCTGTGCGAGGGGGCGGTCGCGATCTTCAACCTCGCCGCCCAGACCAGCCACATGGGCGGGCAGGCCGACCCGCTCGCCGATATCGCGGTGAACGCGGTGGCCCAGGTGCGCCTGATCCAGGCCGCGCGGGAAGCCGCCCCGGACGCGGTGGTCGTGCATGCCTCCACCCGGCAGTTCTATGGCAAGGTGGAAAAGCTGCCGGTGGACGAGAGCCAGCCGGTTGCACCCCCCGACGCCAACGGCGTGTCGAAGTTCGCCGGCGAACAGTACTGGATGCTGGAACACCGCGTGCGCGGCCGGCCCGTCGTGTCGCTGCGCCTGACCAACTGCTATGGCCCGCGGCTGCGGATCCGCGACGCCCGCCAGACCTTCCTGGGCATATGGATCCGCTGCGTGCTGGAAGGCCGCCCGTTCGAGGTCTGGGGCGGTGACCAGTTGCGCGACATGACCTATGTCGACGACGTGACCGAGGCCTTCATCCGGTCCGCCGAATCCGAGGCCTGCCACGGCAATATCTACAACATCGGCGGCGCGCCTCCGGCATCCCTGCGGGAACTGGCCGACCTGACGGTGCGGCTGGCGGGGCCGCCGGCGCATTATGTGACGAAGGAATTCCCAGCCGACCGCAAGCAGATCGACATCGGCAGCTACCACGCCGATGACAGCGCCTTCCGCGCCGCCGCCGACTGGGCGCCGCTGGTGTCGCTGGAGGAAGGCATCGGCCGGACGCTGGAATGGTACCGGCCGCGGCTGGTCGACTACCTCTAGCCAAACCCCTTCGAACCAAGGACCGATCGACAATGAGCGGCACGATCACCATTCCCCAGGCCAATCCCGGCGCCGGCTACCGCGCGCTGAAGGGTGAGATCGACGCGGCCGTCGCCCGCGCGCTGGACTCCGGCTGGTACATCCTGGGCGGGGAGGGGCGCGCGTTCGAGGAGGAGTTCTCCGCCTGGCTGGGTGCCGGCAAGACCGTCGGCTGCGGCAACGGCACGGACGCGATCGCGCTGGCCCTGCGCGGGCTGGGGATTGGACCGGGATGCGCCGTCGCCACCGTCTCCCACACCGCCGTCGCCACCGTGGCGGCGATCGAGATGGTGGGCGCGACCCCGCTGCTGATCGATATCGACCCGGTTCACTACACGCTCGACCCCGCGGCCCTGGCCGATGCCCTGGCGCATCCGCCGGCCGGGCTGCCGCCCGTGCGGGCAGTGATCCTCGTGCATCTGTATGGGCAGCCGGGGGATATCCTGGCCATCCGCGACCTGTGCCGCCAGCACGGGCTTGCTCTGATCGAGGACTGTGCCCAGGCGCATGGCGCCCGCCAGGACGGCCAGCGGGTCGGCACCTTCGGCGATGCCGCGACCTTCAGCTTCTACCCGACCAAGAACATGGGTGCGCTGGGCGATGGCGGCGCCGTGGTCATGCACGATACCGCCCAGGCCACCGAGGTCGCCGCACTGCGCCAGTACGGCTGGCACAAGCACTACATCAGCGATTCCGCCGGGGTGAACAGCCGCCTCGATGAACTCCAGGCCGCGATCCTGCGGGTGAAGCTAAAGCATATCGACGCCCAGAACGCCCGCCGCCAGGCCATCGCCGCCGCCTATGACGCGGCGCTGGAGGGGGCGTCCCTGATCCGCCCCGCCCGCCGCCCGGGCGCCGACCATGTCTTCCATCTGTATGTCGTGCGGTCCGCCGAGCGGGACGCGTTGCAGGGGCGGCTGCGGGAGGCCGGGATCGGCTCGGGCATCCATTACCCCGCGCCCGTGCATCTGCAACCGGCCTATGACGGACGGGTGGCGATGGGTCCAACGGGGCTTGGCCAGACCGAGCGTGCCTCCCGCGAAGTGCTGAGCCTGCCGCTCTATCCGGAACTGACGGACGAACAGGTGGCGCGGGTGTGCGAGGTGCTGCGGGGGCTTTAGCGGCTACCGCAGCGTCAGGGTCAGCACCGCCACGGGACCGGAAGCGTTGTCGAAGATCAGCCGCGGGGCGTCGGGCGGGCATAGCCCGGCGTCGTTGCGCCGCAGGCACCAGGTGAAGGGGCCGGTCGTCATCGGCGGGCCATAGCGGTCCAGCACCGAGCGTTCCAGCAAGGCCGCCGATTTTGGCTTCCGGACGTCGAAGCTGTAGGTGATCCGCCGCACCTGTCCCTCGGCCGAGAAGGTGAAGATCAACGCGCCGTCCTTCGTATGGGCCTCGATCGCCGAGAGGCAGCGGCGGGCGGGTTCAGTGGGGCAGGGCGCGTCGTCCCGATGGAAGGCGGCATCAAGGAAGCCTTGGCGCTCGACCACGGCGGTGATCTCCGCCTCGGTCATGCCAAGCCGGTAGTCGATAATGTCGATGTGGCGCGGATCGAAGCCCTGCGAAGCCGCGGGGGCAAGGATCGCCACGATCACCAGAAGACAGGCGGGACGCGCCAGGCGCATGGGGGGCCTTTCGGGTTGGCCCCATCCTGCCGATGATTGATGAACAAAGGGTTAACGCGGACCGCTTACCCGATTTCTATGACGACGGGCACGTGGTCTGAGGGCTGGGGCTGGTCCCGCTCCATCCGGTCGGGGTCGGCTGACACGAGCCGTTCCGCGAGGTCGGGGGACAGCAGCGCATGGTCGATCCGCAGGCCCGAATCGCGTGGCCAGGCACCGGCCTGATAGTCCCAGAACGTGTAGACCGGCCCGCGCGGGTGCAGCGCCCGGATCGCGTCGGTCAGCCCCATCCAGACCATGCGGCGAAACCGCTCCCGCGTTTCCGGGCGCAGCAGGGCGTCCCCGGGAGACAGGGCGCCGGGCGCGAAATCGACGTCGGTGGGGCAGACATTGAAGTCCCCGGTCACGACCAGAGGCGTATCGGCGGCCAGCAGCGCCTCGGCCCGGTCGGCCAGCAGATCCATCCAGCGCATCTTGTAGGCGAAGCCCTCGTCGCCGCGGGAGTTCCCGTTCGGCAGGTAGATGCCGATGATGGTCATCCCGCCCGCCTCGATCTCCACATAGCGCGCCTGGTCATCGTCCGGCGGCAGGCCGGGCAAGGCGCGGTGGATGGTGGTGAAGGGGATGCGGGACAGCACGGCCACGCCGTTATAGGCCTTCTGGCCCACGATCTCGGCCTTGTAGCCCAGCGCCTCGAAGGTCGCGGCGGGGAAGGCGGGGGCCTCGCACTTGATTTCCTGGAGCAGCAGGACATCCGGCTGCACCCGTTGCAGCCAGCGCTGGACATGGGTTTCCCGCTGGCGGATCGAGTTGACGTTCCAGGTGGCGATCTTCACGGGGAATCCTCAAGCGGGGGCGCCGGACTATGAAAGCTGGGGCGCCCAGGGTCAAAAAAATGATGCGGACCCGCCCGCGGGGGTGGCATGGTTGCGGCAACGCAAGGGAGGATACGACATGCGACGCAGGCTGACGGCATTCCTGATGGCGGGGCTACTGATGGCGGGCGGGCCGGCGCTGGCCTTCGATCCGCCGGCGCCGACGACCGCGGACCTCGCGCGGGCACGGACCATGATCAAGGCACAGAACTACCAGGGCGCTCTGCGCGAACTGCGCCAGTACGAGGGCAAGCTCGACCACGCCGACCTGTATAACCTGCTGGGCTTCGCATCCCGCAAGACCGGCGACTATGCGCGGGCCGAAGTCTACTACGCCCAGGCCCTGCGGATGGACCCGCGGCATCTGGGAGCGCTGGAATACCAGGGGCAGTTGTTCGCCGAGACCGGCCGGCTGGACCAGGCGCGGATCAACCTCGCGACCCTGACCGCGCTGTGCCCGAAAGGGTGTGAAGAACTCGACGACCTGCGTGAGGCGATCAAGGCCAAGGGCGGCTGACTTGTTCAGGGCGCGTCCAGACGGCAGAGTGCGGCCCCGACAAACAATGGGGCAGGGACAATGGCGATCGAATTCTACACCTGGAACACGCCGAACGGGCGGAAGATCAGCGTGGCG
>CANJSR010000068.1 GCA_947476855.1 Acetobacteraceae bacterium | reverse complement strand
GACCTGGGCTATACCGGCGTCGCGGTCATGCACCCGACCCATGTCGCCATCGCCAACGAAGTCTTCCGCCCCACGGCCGAGGAAGTCGCGTACTTCGAGGGCCTGCTGAAAGTGTTCGAGGACGCGGAGAAAGCCGGGCTCGGCGCCGTCAGCTACCAGGGCGCGATGGTCGACTACGCGATGCTGCCGCTGGCCAGGGAAGTCCTGGCCGAAGCCGCGCGGAACAGGAAGTAGAAAGCAAAACCCCCGCTGGCCGGACAGGCGAGCGGGGGTTTGTTCAATCTCAGGCGGCCGCTTCGGCGCCGCGGCGTTCGAAACGCTTGCGCTCATGCGGGTCGAGGTAGCGCTTGCGGAGGCGGATCGCGCTCGGGGTCACCTCCACCAGTTCGTCGTCCTCGACATAGGCAATTGCCTGCTCAAGGCTCATGCGGCGGGGTGGGATCAGCAGCATCGCGTCGTCCTTGCCCGAGGCACGGACATTTGTCAGCTTCTTTTCCTTGATCGGGTTCACTTCCAGGTCGGATTCGCGGCTGTTCTCGCCGAGGATCAGGCCCTGGTAGACCTTCTCACCGGGGTGCACGAACAGCGTGCCGCGCTCCTGGATGTAGAACAGCGCGTAATGCACTGCCTCGCCCGGCTCGGTTGAGATCAGGGAGCCGTTGCGGCGGCCCTCGATCGGGCCCTTCCAGGGGCCATAGCCGGCGAACAGCCGGTTCATGATCCCGGTGCCGCGCGTGTCGGTCAGGAATTCGCCGTGATACCCGATCAGGCCGCGGCTGGGCATGATGAAGGTCAGGCGCACCTTGCCGCCACCGGACGGCCGCATCTCCTGCATCTCCGCCTTCCGGCGGCTGAGCTTGTCGACCACGACGCCAGAGTACGGCTCGTCTACGTCGACCAGCACTTCTTCCATCGGCTCTTCCCGCTGGCCCGTTTCCGGGTTGATGCGGGTCAGCACGCGGGGACGGCCGATCGTCAGCTCGAAGCCCTCGCGGCGCATCTGCTCGATCAGCACGCCAAGCTGAAGTTCGCCGCGGCCAGCGACCTCGAAGGCCTCGGTTTCGTTCGAGTCGGTGACCTTGATCGCGACGTTGCCCTCGGCTTCGCGGAACAGGCGCTCACGGATCTGGCGGGACGTGACCTTCTTGCCCTCGCGCCCGGCCAGCGGGCCGTCATTGATACGGAAGGTCATCGCCAGGGTCGGCGGATCGACCGGGATGGCATGCAGGGGTGCGGTCAGTTCCGGCGCGCCAATCGTGTTCGGCACGGTGGCCTCGGACAGGCCGGCGATGGCGATGATGTCCCCCGCCTGCGCTTCCTCGACCGGCACGCGCTCCAGCCCACGGAAGCTCAGCAGCTTCGTCATGCGGCCGGTCTCAATCACGGTCCCGTCGGTCGCGAGCACCTTCAGCGGCATGTTCAGCCGAGCGTGGCCCTGCTCGATGCGGCCGGTCAGCACGCGGCCCAGGAAGTTGTCATATTCCATGATGCTGGCGACCATGGCGAAGGGCGCGTCGACATCGACGGTCGGCGGCGGCACATGGCTCAGGATCAGGTCGAACATCGCACTCAGGTCCTTGCGCGGCCCGTCCATCGTCGGGTCCGCCCAGCCGTTGCGGCCCGAGGCGTACAGCATCGGGAAGTCGAGCTGGCTGTCCGACGCGTCCAGCGCGGCGAACAGGTCAAACACCTCGGTATGCACCTCGTCGGCGCGGGCGTCGCCGCGATCGACCTTGTTCACGACCACGATCGGGTGGATGCCGCGCGCGAGCGCCTTGCCAACCACGAACTTGGTCTGCGGCAACACGCCCTCGGCCGCGTCGACCAGCACGATGGCGCCGTCGACCATGCCCAGGATCCGCTCAACCTCACCGCCGAAATCGGCGTGGCCGGGGGTGTCGACGATGTTGATCCGCGTGCCCTTCCACATCACGGACGTGCACTTGGCCAGGATCGTGATCCCGCGTTCCTTTTCCAGGTCATTACGGTCCATCGCCCGTTCGGCAACCTGCTGGTGCTCCCGGAACGCCCCGGACTGGCTGAGCAGTTTGTCCACGAGGGTGGTCTTCCCGTGGTCGACATGGGCGATGATCGCGATGTTGCGGATATTCATGAACGGGTCCGAGGCCTATGGTGCGGCGCACACATAGGGCGTGAGCCCCGGCAAAGCGAGAGCAAAACGCGCGGCACCAGCCATGCGAGGGGCTGGTCTGGGGCGGAATGTGGTGGTTTGCTGTCCCGCTATCCAGGGGACTCGGCACCATTGAGTGGACATGTAGACAACCCGCTACGCGGGATCGGGCTCAATCTCCTGGCCGGACTCATCTTCGCCGTCGCTGATACGATCGCCAAGAAGCTGGCGGGCGAGGTCTCGATCGTGCAGATCACCTGGACCCGGTACGTTGTGTTCGTCATCATGGCGTTCCTGCTGACCACGCGGGTCGCCGGCGCCTCGTTCTTCGTCCGCCAGCCCTGGTTGCAGGTCGCCCGCGGGATGTGCCTGGTCTGCTCGTCCTTGCTGTTCGTGCTGGGCATCCGTGACGTGGGCCTGGCCGAGGCGGCGACGATCGGCTTCATCGGGCCGATTATCGTGACTTTCCTCTCGATCCCCCTGCTGGGGGAAAAGGTGGACGCGCGCCGCTGGATCGCCCTTGCGGCGGGAATGGTGGGCGTGCTGGTGGTGCTGCGTCCGGGGACGGGGACGTTCCAGCCGGAAGGGCTGTATCGCGTCGCCTCCGCCATGTTCTGGGCGGTGGGGGTGATCCTGACGCGGCGCATGACCCGGACCGAGCGGGCCGAGACGACGATGTTCTGGTCGGCCGTGTCGGGGCTGGTGGTCCTGAGCGCGATCATTCCCTTCCATTTCGTGACGCCGACGCCGATGCAATTGGTGCTGTCGTTGGGGCAAGGGGTGCTGTCGTCGCTGGGCCAGTGGCTGGTGATCCTGTCGCTGCGGTTCACGCCGGTTTCGACCCTCGCGCCCTATTCCTACATGCAGTTGCTCTACATGACCGCGGCGGGATTCCTCGCATTCGGGGCTCTGCCGGATCAGTGGACGCTGATCGGGGCGGGGATCATCGTGTGCAGCGGGCTCTATACGGCGCAGCGCGAAAGGCGGCGGTAGGAGCGCTTGTAATCAGTATATCGCGTATCTACCATATAGCCGGTAGAGCAGGAACGAGACGATGCCAGATACCATGGTGCGGCCGGGCAAGGTGGCTCAATGGGGAAACAGCGCGGCGGTGCGAATCACGGCCGCGGCCCTGGAGCGCGCGCATCTGCATGTCGATGACCCGGTGGACGTGATTGCGACCGATGACGAGATCATCATCCGCCGGCGCCGGCCGCAGGTCACGATGGGGGCGTTGCTGGCAAGGTTCGACCCTGAAAAGCATCGGCACGACCTCGCCTTCGATCAAGACCCCATGGGGACCGAGACTCCCTGATGGCCTATGCGCCGGATCGGGGTGACATCATCCTGATCGAACTGTCCCCGCAGGCGGGCGCCGAGATGGCCGGTCAACACCGGGCCATCGTGCTGTCCGAACATGCCTTCAGCATCGCGACCGGGTGGGTGGTGGTCTGCCCGATCACGACCGAGATCAAGGGATCGCCGTTGGAAGTGCCCATTCCGCGCGGACTGAAGGCGCATGGCTGCGTCGTCGCATCGGAGTTGCGGACGATGGACTACCTCGTACGGCGGGCGCGTTTCATGGAGAAGGCGCCGCGGTCCCTTGTGGAGCAGGTGCAGGCCATTGCCTGCGCGACAATCGGGTGCGGATAGGCGGCGGTCCGCTCAGTTAATCCCCATCAGCCGAGCCGCCGTTCCGCCCAGGATCGCCACTCGGTCATTGTCGCTCAGCCCGGGTGTGTTCATGACCAGATCGACTTCGGTGCTCGTCCAGGGGAACGGATAGTCGGTGCCGATCATGATCTGGCCCACACCGGTCTCGGCGATCAGATGCCGCAGCGCCTCGGGCGTGAAGACGATCGTGTCGAAGAACAACTGTCCATCGCGCAGATACGCCGTCGGGTTCTTCTTCGGCGGAGTCCCCGCCCGCCCCGGGAATGTCCGTAGCACCGCGTCCGATCGGTTGGCATAGGACGGCAGGAACCCGCCTCCATGCGCCGCGCAGATCTTCAGGCCGGGGAACCGGTCCAGCGTTCCCTCGAAGATCAGATGCGACAGGGCGATCGTTGTTTCCAGCGGGTTGCCGATCGTGTTCGTCAGCAGCCCGTTTCCGCCGAGGCGGCCGGAGGGTTCCAGTTCCCGCGTGCCCAGCGGATGCATGAAGACCAGCACGCCGAGTTCCTCGCACTTGGCCCAGAACGGGTGGAACCTCGGGTCCGACAAGTCCTCGCCGGCCACGCTGCCGCCGACGCCCACGCCGCGGAAGCCCAGCTTCTTCACCGCGTGCTCCACCTGTTCGGCGGCCAGTTCGGGGAACTGCAGCGCGGCGGTTGCGAAAGCAACGAACCGCTCGGGGTTGGCGGCGCAGAATTGCACCAGCGTCTCATTCTGCACGCGGATCAGTTCCGCCGCGGCGTCTCGTTCGGCACGATACCAGAACGGATTGATACTGAGCGCCTCCACATCGATCCCCTGCGCGTCCATCGCCGCCAGGCGCACGGACGTATCGTCCATCATCAGGCCGGGTGCCTCCAGTGGGTGGTTGATCACCGCGGCGGCCGCCGGGACGATGCAGTGCGCATGGATGTCGATCGTCTTCACCCGTCGGCCGGCCACCACGACCTCTCGCCTTCGGGTCGCGGGCGTGGGCGGCGGCACCGGTGACACGCTGCCCAACGCGCAGCCTACAAAGGCAATCCCGGTCATGAGCAGATCGCTGGTCACGGACATCGCCGTCCTCCCCTTTGGTTGAGTCGCTTGAAACGCTACCACAGCCCGCCCGTTCTGCTATGCTCCCATGCAAGCAAACCGGAGGAACCGACCATGGTCATCGTTCAGGTCAACTATCGCCGTCCCGATATGCCCCAGGCCGAATGGGAAGCCCGCTACACGCCCGAGCGTGCGCGCCAATTCCTCTCCGTCGATGGCCTGCAATGGAAGGTCTGGCTGGACGGCAGCGATGAACGCAGGGCTGGCGGGATTTACCTGTTCGCGGATCGTAAGGCGGCCGAGGCGTATGTGAACGGCCCCATCGTTGCCCGCATGAAGGCCAACCCGGACGTGTCCGAGCTCGATATCCGCATCTTCGACGTGCGCCAGAACATGAGCGAAATCACCCGGGCGCCGCTGCCCACGCTCGCCCTCGCCGCCGAATAGGGGACGGCCCATGTCGGATGTGGCGGGACGCGCGGTGCTGGTCACCGGCGCGGCGGGCGGGATCGGCCAGGCGCTGGTCAAGGCCTTTGTCGGCGCGGGCATGCGGGTGGGGGTCTGCGACCTCAACCTCGCCGGCGCCGAGAAGGTGGCCGCACAGTATGGCCCGGATAACGCCATCGCGGTGGAAGCCAATGTCGCCGATCCTGGCGCGTGTGAGCGGGCGGTGGCCCGCGTCGCCGATCGTTTCGGTGGGCTGTATGGCCTGGTGAACAACGCCGGCCTGGGCACCGGGATGATCCGCCACGATCATTTCCGCCGCTCGATCGAGTTCGAGGAAGTCTCGGTCGATATCTGGCATCGTTTCATCGACACCAACCTGAATGGCCCGTTCCACATGGCCAAGGCCGCGATGCCCCTGTTTCGGGCGGCGCGGTCCGGGCGGATCATCAACGTGACGACCAGTTTCTTCACCATGCTCCGCAAGGGCTTCTACCCCTATGGCGTCGCCAAGGCGGGGCTGGAGGCCTGGACCGCGAGCATGGGCGTCGAACTGGAAGGCAGCGGCATCACGGCCAATGTCGTCGTCCCCGGCGGCCCGACCGACACGCCGATGGTCCCGACCGAGAGCGGCGTCGATCGCGCCGCCCTGATCCGGCCGGAGGCAATGGCGCCCCCCATGCTCTACCTCTTCTCCGACTCCGCCGCGACCATCACCGCTCGGCGGTTCGTGGCGGCGCATTGGGACACGTCGTTGCCGCCGGAGCAGGCGGCGTTCAACTGCGGTGCCCCGGCCGCGTGGCCGGACCTGGCGCGCGACCCGGTCTGGCCCGGCGGGCGTCCGAAGGAGTAACCCCGACGGATCGGGCGTTCGCACGCCCCCCCATCGTCATCCCGGCCGAAAGGCCGGGCCCCACGGCTTTCCCAGTCTCGGAACCCGAGAGCCGCGGGTGATCGCCAAACGCCACCGCGCTGGGATAAACCTTACCCATCCGCGGCATCATCAGCCGGCGGCAGGTCCTCCAGCCCCCAGGTCCGGACCAGGTCCACCCGCGTTGCCCGCAACTGTTCGGATCGGCTGCGATGGGCGGCGCCCACGACGGCGCCCACGAACAACGGCACCACCTGCGCCAGCAGCCAGCCCAGCGCCGCGGCCAGCCACGCGCCCATCGCCGCGGTCGGGTCCAGCACGCGATCCAGCGTCGGTCCCGTCCCGGTGGCCCAGGCGACCCGAATGGGCTCCACGCTCGCGGCCAGGGCAAACAGCAGCATCACCCGCGCCACCGGCTTGCCCGGTCGCTTGTCCATCATCAGCGCCAGGAGCGCCGGGGCCAGCAGCAGCCCGACCTGCGCCATCGCCATCGGCGCCAGTGCGGCCATCCCGCCACAGGCCAGTCCCTGCACCCAGACCAGGGAGGAACCGGACCCGCCCTCCGGCTTTGCTTTCGCCGCTTTTGCCGCCTTGGCCATGCCCGCGCTACCCGATCGCGGCCAGGATCAGCATCACGGCCAGGGCTGTCAGGCCCATGCCCGCGACGATCTCCTGCCCGATCCGTTCGGCATAGGCGCGTCTCGAGCCGGCGCCTTGCGCGATCAGGGACAGTTCGTGGTCGATCCGCCGCAACTCCTGTTCCGCCAGCGCCGCTCCCGTGGTGTCCAACCCGCGCGCGTGCCCGTCCTCGATCAGGGTCAGCATCGGGGTCAGGATCCCCCCGGTGGCCAGCGCCGCCAGACCCGCCGCGACCTCGGCCCGCTTCGGTCGGTTGTTCCAGAGTTCCACCAACGGCCCGCCACGCGCCGCGATCCAGCCAGCCAAAGCCGGCAGCCGGTGCGGCCAGAACTTGACCTGCAACGACGCGAGCAGCCGCAACAGGGCCACCAGCCTCTCACTCTCTTCCAGCCGCCCGTTCAGGCCGTGAATTTCCATGTCCATCCGCCGGTCGCCGCGCGCCGCGATGAAGGCGAGGATATGCGGATCGATCGGCTCCGCCCCCGCGCCCAGGGTCGGCACGATCGCGTCCAGCGCGGGGGGCAGGTCGGGCAACTGGCTCACCCAATGGCCGGCGAGCAGCGGGCTGGCGCAGGGCAACAGTGGATTGAGCGCATACAGTAGCCGAGGCGCCCCACCCGAGGCGCCGCGCGTCTGCAGCACGGCCCGATGGCGCTGCCCGTCGATGCGGACCCGCATGAGATCGGCGCGCTCGGTCCGGAAGGCGGCCCATTGCACGCTGCCCTCTTCGGCCACCAGTTCGACCATGGCGTCATGCACCGCGGGCGCCTCCGCCGCGCCGGCGGCCAGCACCGTTCCCACCGCGTCGGGCCAAAGCGACACGCCACGCCAGCACAGCGGGGCCAGGGGATCGACCTGTGTCACCGCGCGCATCAGCAGGGTCGTGTCCAGCCGGCTGTCGTTCGCTGGACCCTCGGTCTGGCGATGCCGTTGCAGTTCCTCCAGCCGAGCCGCGAGGCCGGCGTCGCCGAGACCGCGGCGTAGCCATTGCATGGCTTCTCCGGTGCGGATCACCTGGGTGCCGGCGTCCGGTTCCCGCCCGATTGCGAAGGCCAGCGTGCGGGCGTCCCACACCACGCTCGATCCCACCCGCAGTGGCCTGGGCGCCCGCCGGGGCGGACGGGCGGCGACGCGGCGGCCGCGGGCGGCGATCGGGTCCAGCAGCAGGGCCGGGGTCGGGCGGTGGTCGGGGTCCTCGGCCAGCATGTTGCGAGCCAGGTCGCCGATGATGGGCGGCAGGCGTTCATCACCGACCAGCGCGGCGAAACTGCCCAGGGCGAGCTTGCGATGGATGATCGCCACCTCATCCAGTCCCGCCATCGGGTCTCGGCCCAGCGCCAGCAGGATCAGCACGACGCCGAGGGCATAGACGTCGTCGCCGATATAGCCATCGCCGCGCCCGGCCGGGTGGCAGGCGGTGCTGTAGGGGGGCTCATACAAGGCAGGCTGGCGCATCGCCGGCGGTTCGGCCCAGGCGGCGCCCAGGACGATCGGTGCGCTGGCCGGGCCTTGGAACAGGTTGGTCAGGCGGATGCCGCGATGCGTGACGCCCCGTGATTCCAACGCCATCAGCACCTGGGCCGCGGGGCGCAGGACGTTGGTGAGTAGCGTCGTTTCGCTCCAGGCCCCGGACTGGGCCGAGAGCGGCGGGCCAGGCGGTGCCTCGGCGATCACATAGTACCCCGGCTGCCCGTCGGCGCCTGGGCCGTGGGTATGGCCCAGTGGCGTCAGCAACTGGTCGATCGGGGTCTTCAGGGCATCGATCGTCGTCGCACGCATCGGGGCGCCGCGCGCGACCCGCACGGCCATCAGGTCGCGGTTGCGGCTTTCCGCGTCGAGGGCGACGAAGGCCGCCGTTCCCCCGCCCGCATCCGGTAGGGGTCGTGACAGGTCGACGGTGAAGCGGGGTGGGGAAGAATCAGCGGCCATAAGGATCAGGGTGTGCGTTGTCCCTGATCCTGGCCCACAAACATTGACCGAAGGTTAACGGCGCGCGTTATTCCTTCGACTGGAGGATCACCGTCACGTCGCGGACGTCCTTGTAGACGAAGCGATCACCCTCGATCGCGACATCGAAGACGAAGGGCCGGATGAGCGTGACCCAGTTCTTGGAGAACCGCAGGTCTGGTGCCTCGTCCAGGATGACGACCACCTGCTTTACCTTGCGGTCGGAGGCGACGATCTTGCCGTCCTTGATCTCCCCCGGCAAAGCGCGTTCGTAGCCGACGATCTGCGGTTGGCCGGGTTCCGACATCATGCGGACCTCGGTGCCGGCGGCCTTGTAGTAGTCCAGCACCTTTTCGAACGAATCGGGGGTCGTGTTGGCCGTGATGGTCTCCGGTCCTGCCCCGGTGGGGGACGCCTTGCGGGCCTGGGCGGTGATGTCGGGATCGAGCTTCGCACCCGGATAGAGGCCAGGATCGGCGGCCAATGCGTTGGTCGACAGGATGGCTGCAAGGGCCGCGGCCCACAGGATACGTGGCATCATGGGTGTTCTGATCCCTGAAGGAGCGGCTTATTTCTTGGAGACGATGATCGCTGTGATGTCCCTGATATCCTCATAGATCAACTTGTCGCCCTCGGGCCGAGCGTTGAAGATGAAAGGGCGAGTGATGGAGACCCAGTTCTTGGAGGTTGCCAGATCGGGCGCGCCATCCAGGATCACCATGACCTGCTTTACCTTGATCCCCGAGGCCGGCCCCGCTCCCGGCTTCAGGGTGCTCGGCAGTTCCCGTTCATACCCCGCGCCGATGCGGACCTCGGTCCCGGCCGCCTTGTAATGGGCCATGACCTTCTCGAAGGAGTCGGTGGTCGTCGCGACGGATGAAGGACCCATGCCCATCGGGGCCGCGGCCTGGGCCTTCTTTGTGATGTCGGGGTCCAGCTTGGCGCCCGGATACAGGCCGGGATCAGCCGCCCAGGCGACAGAGGACAGGGTCGCGGTCAGGGCCGCGGCCCAGAGCAAACGTCGCATCGGATTTATCCTTCGAAGGGGTCGCGGACCATGATCGTGTCGTCGCGCTCGGGGCTGGTGGAGACCAGGGTGATCGGCGCCTCGATCAGTTCCTCGATCCGGCGGACATACTTGATCGCCTGCGCCGGCAGGTCGGCCCAGGACCGCGCGCCCTGGCAGGACCCGGCCCACCCGTCCATTTCCTCATACACCGGTTCGGCGGCGGCCTGCGCGCCGGGGGCGGCGGGCAGATGGCGGACCAGTTCGCCCCGGATACGATAGCCCGAGCAGATCTTCACCCGCTCCAGCCCATCCAGCACGTCGAGCTTGGTCAGCGCGATGCCATGCACGCCGGCGACCTTGATCGACTGGCGCACCAGAGCGGCGTCGAACCAGCCGCAGCGGCGGGGGCGGCCGGTGACGGTGCCGAACTCCGCCCCGCGTTCGCCCAGGCGCTTGCCGATGTCGTCGGTCAGCTCGGTCGGGAAGGGGCCGGAGCCGACGCGGGTCGTGTAGGCCTTGGCGATCCCCAGCACGAAGCCGACGGCGGACGGACCAACGCCCGCGCCAGCCGCCGCCGTGGCCGCGACGGTGTTCGAGGAGGTGACGAACGGGTAGGTGCCGTGGTCGACGTCCAGCATCACAGCCTGTGCGCCCTCAAACAGAATGCGCTTCCCAGCCCGCCGCAGCGTGTCCAGACGTTCCCACACCGGTTCGGCGAAGGGCAGGATCAGCGGGGCGAGTTCCAGCAGGCGGGCCAGCAGCGGTTCCTTGGTGAAGGTCTCCGCCCCCAGCGCCTTGAGTAGGGTGTTGTAGTGGAACAGCAGGTCATCGAGCTTGGCCGACAGCGTTTCCGGCTCCGCCAAATCGGCGATGCGGATGGCTCGGCGGGCGACCTTGTCCTCATACGCCGGGCCGATGCCGCGCCCGGTCGTACCGATCTTGCGGTCGCCCTTGGCGGCTTCCCGCGCCTTGTCGAGCGCCGGGTGCAGCGGCAGGATCATCACCGCGTTTTCGGCGATGCGCAGCGTCTCGGGGGACACCTTCAGGCCCTGCGCGGTAACCCGGCCGATCTCGGCCAGCAGCGCCTCCGGGTCGACCACCAAGCCGTTGCCGATGATACCCAGCTTGCCGCGCACTAGGCCCGAGGGCAGCAGCGACAGCTTGTAGACCTGATTGCCGACGACAAGCGTATGCCCGGCGTTATGCCCACCCTGGAACCGTACAACCACGTCGGCTCGGCTCGCGAGCCAGTCGACAACCTTGCCCTTGCCCTCGTCGCCCCACTGGGCGCCGATCACGGCGACATTGGTCATTGCTCAGTCCTTGGTTGGCAGCGCGGCGGCGATACCGGCGCGCAGGATATGGGTGCAGCCGAGGCGGATGGCATCGGCCTCGGGGTTCGGATCGGGGGTCAGGCCGGCGACGGTGGCGAAGCCCTGGGCGCGGAGGCCGGCGGCCTGGGAGCGGTCGGCGCCGAAGGGGACATAAACGCGGTCCTTGGGCGCGCGGGCGGGGGCCACGCGCAGGATCGCGTCCGGATACAGGGTCAGGCCGGTGGCCGGTTCGTCGGCGCCGCAGACATAGCGTCCGCCACGCCCCAGTTCCTCATGCCGGCCAGGGGCGAAGACGGTGACCGAGACGCCGGTCTCATACTTGAAGCCGCGGAACTCGACCGGATCGACGGTCAGGCGCAGGTCAGGAGCCTGGGCGCGGATGGCGGCGACGGTGGCGGCGAGGCGTTCGGCCAGCCCCCGCGCGGCCGGCGGCAGATCGGCGTCCCGCAGCGCATCCAGCGCCCGGTCGGCCGGGCCGGCGGCGAGCAGCAGCCGCGTCAGGACGGGGGCGAGGGGGCCGCCTTCGCGCGTCACGGCCGCGGCGTCCTTGCGATCCAGCGCGCGGGCCAGCAGCGACCGGGCGGCACCGGTGATGCCCGCGTCGTCCATCAGGCTCATGGTCAGGGTGGGCAGGGTCAGGTCGAAGCTGACGCGGGCCAGGCCGACGGCGGCCAGCGCCTCGGCCGCGACCAGAACGGTTTCGGCGTCGGATTCGGGGCTGTCGGGGCCGATCAGCTCGATCCCCGCCTGGGCGATCTGGCGGTCGGGGGCCAACTGGCTGCCGCGCACGCGCAGGCACTGGCCGGCGTAGGACAGCCGCAGCGGGCGCGGGGCGCCACCCAAGCGCGTGGCCGCGATCCGGGCCACCTGGGGCGTGGTGTCGGCACGCAGGCCCATCATCCGCTGGCTGTCGGGGTCCATCAGGCGGAACGTCTGCTCCGCCACTGCCGAACCGGAGCCGTTGAGGAGACTGTCCTCGAACTCCAGAAGCGGTGGCTTGACGCGCTGGTAGCCATGCGCGGCGAAGACATCCATCAACGCTTCCACCGCCGCCGCCTCGGTCTCGGCGTCGGGGGGCAGCAGGTCACGCAGGCCCGCGGGGAGAAGCGCGGGGTTCGGAGGCAGATCGTCGGTCATGGCGTTGGGTCAGCTACCAGCATTCCGTTGCGGGCGGAACACCCGATTACCGAAGGAATGGTGGTCGGGGCGCTTGCGCGAGGGGCACCACCGTGTTTATACCCCGCCGCCGACGCATGGCGCCGCTGTTGTAGCTCAGTGGTAGAGCACTCCCTTGGTAAGGGAGAGGTCCAGGGTTCGAATCCCTGCAACAGCACCAGCCGCGCCATTGCCCCGTGCTTCATCGATCGACGCCAAGGACCCAAGCCATGATCCTGATCGGTCAGTTCGATTCGCCGTTCGTGCGACGGGTCGGCATCGCCCTGCGGCTTTCCGCGATGTCCTTCGAGCATCGCCCTTGGTCCACATTCGGGGACGCCGACAGCCTGGGGGCCTACAATCCGCTGCGCCGCGTGCCGACCCTGGTGCTCGATGACGGGGAGGTGCTGATCGAAAGCGGCGCCATCCTCGATCATCTCGACCAGACCGTCGGACCCGCCCGCGCCATGCTGCCCGCCGCGGGCTCCGATCGGCGCCACGCGCTTCAGGTCATCGCGCTGGGAACCGGCCTCGCGGAGAAGGCCGTCAGCCTGGTCTATGAACGCGTGCTGCATCAACAGACGTCCGATTTGTGGATCGCGCGTTGCCGCACGCAGATCGCCGGCGTGCTGGACGCACTGGAAACCCGGCGAAAGGCCGTGGATGGCCGCTATTGGGCTGGGGATTCCATCGGCCATGCCGACATCATGGTGGCCTGCGCCCTGCGCTTCCTGACCGAAGCGCATCCCGGCCTGTTCGAGCCCGCGCGTTGCCCGGCCTTGGCCGACCACGCTGCTATGTGTGAAGCGTTGGACCCGTTCCAGGCGATCGCCCAGCCCTTCATCCCGCCGTCATAGGCCTGTCAGGCCGGTGGGCCTATTCGACGAGTTCCGCCACCGCGCCGAAGTCGAGCACAAGCCAGGCCACCATGCCGATGAACAGCACCACCACCGCGCCCAGGCCCAGTACGAGGACCAGCACCAGAAATTGATGGCGTTCAGGGCTGTCCGCGGCCCAAGCCTCAAGGCGTTTCAGAATGCCGGCCACGTCTACCCCTGGCTGCCCATGATCCCTTCAACAGCCAACATGATTGGTGCCGGCCTGAATTTGGCAAGGACCAACGCATATCTGGAAGGATGAGACCGCATACCGCGCCCGCGCCGTCGAAGAAAGCCCCCATTGTCTCAATTATGCCCGATCGGCCTACGCGCGGCTGGTTGGACCCTGGCGGCGGGCCTCCTCGACCGCACGATACAGGTACCAGGTCGCGAAGGATCGGAACGGTGCCCAGGCCTGCCCGATCTCCCCCAGGGCCTTGGGCTTTGGCTGCGCGTCGAGGCCATACAGAACCCTGTAGCCCTCCCGCACGCCGAAATCGTCCACCGGCAGTACGTCGGGCCGCCCGAGGGTAAAAATCAGCATCATCTCCACCGTCCAGCGTCCCACGCCGCGGATCGCGGTCAGGCGGTCGATCAGCGCCTCATCGCTCAACCGGGCCGAAGCGCGCCGCGTCGGCACCGTCCCGGCCTGGGCATGGGCGCAGATGTCGCGGATCGAGGCGATTTTCGTGGCGGAGAAGCCACAGCCACGCAGGCTTTCCGTCGGCATCGCCAGGACGGCGTCGGGCGCGGGGAAGTCGTCGCCGGGGAATAATGCCTCGAACCGGGTCAGGATCGCGCGGGCGGCGTTGCCATGAAGCTGCTGATGGGCGATCGCGCGCACCAGCGCCTCATACGGGCCGCGACCGCGCTCGATCCCCAGCTTCGGCGGACCCACGCGGCGGATCAGGGCGGCGAACAGTGGATCCGCGCTCAGGTGACGCATGGCCTCACGCGACATGATCGGTATCCCTTTGTGTCAGATGCGCGTGGCTCTTGCGTTCAAACCGCGCCCGGGGTCTAGTGTAGTGACTCTAACGCTTGTCTCCCGCGTGCGACCTTTTCAAGGATATCGCCCGGGGAAGCGGTCCAGACGAAGGGCTTGGGGTTTGCATTGTGGTGGTCCAGGTATTCCATGATGGCGGCCTCCAGTTCAGCGACGCTTTTG
>CANJSR010000067.1 GCA_947476855.1 Acetobacteraceae bacterium | reverse complement strand
GCGTCCAGCCGGCCCAGGCAGGCTTCACCGGATCGAGGTCGGCGGCGGCGAGGGCGAACATGTTCAGGTCGGAGACAATGCCGAGCGCGGTGCGGAAGACGCGGCCGATCTCGCCGCCATCGGGGAGGACCTGGATGATCGGCACGCTGCCGGCGAGGTCGAGCAGCGAATACCCCTGCGTGACCGCATCACCGAGACGGCTGCCGATGGCCAGGATCAGGTCGGCTTCCTTCACCTTGCCGATCAGGCCGGGATCGGAGCCGACGCCGAGGTCTCCCGCGAAGTTGTCCAGCGACCCGTCGTAGTGGGCCTGGCGGCGGAAGCCGACCGTCACAGGCAGCTTGTTCGCGAGCAGGAAGCGTTTGAGGGCCGCTCGGCCTTCCGCGGTCCAGCAGGAGCCTCCGACGACGACGACCGGCTTCTTCGCCTTGGCCAGCATCGCGCGCATTTCGCGCAGGGCGGCGGGGTCGGGGAAGGCGACGGAGGTGCGGGCGCGGGGCAGGTCGGGGACATCGGCCTCGACCCGCTGCATTTCCTCCGACAGCGCGATGACGACGGGGCCGGGGCGGCCGGAGGTGGCGACGTCGACGGCGTGCGCCACGACTTCGGGGATGCGCTTGGTGTGGTCGATCTGGGTGACCCATTTCGCCAGCGGGGCGAACATCTGGCGGTAGTCGACTTCCTGGAACGCGTCGCGGCCGGTGTCCTCATGCGGGATCTGGCCGACGAACAGCAGCATGGGCGTGCTGTCCTGGAAGGCGACATGGACGCCGATCGCGCCGTGGCAGGCGCCGGGTCCGCGGGTGACCATGGCGGCGGCCGGGCGGCCGGTGAGCTTGCCATAGGCTTCGGCCATGTTGACCGCCCCGGCTTCGAACCGGCAGGTCACGAGCTTCAGCTTCTGGCGCTGGTCGTACATGCCGTCGAGCGTGTCGAGGAAGCTTTCGCCCGGTACCTCGAACACATGGTCGATGCCCTGGGAAACGAGTGCGTCGGCCAGGATCCGCCCGCCGTGACGTGCCCCGCGTGATTTGCGGTTGGAAGCCGAATCCATGCGCCGTTTCCCCTTATGCTCGTGGGCAGGAGAATAGGCCGGTTGCGCCTGTTTCGTCACGGGGCATCGGGCGCTTTGGATCCCCGGTCAGGCGCCCGGGGCCATTTCCTTTCGCGTCGTTCCCAGGCACGATGCGCGGCCATGAGCATCGACGGACAAACCGACGACACGATCCGCGCGATCCTGACGGGCACGCGCCGGATTGCCATGGTGGGAGCGTCCGCCAAGCCCTGGCGGGATTCCAACCATGTCATGCGCTTCCTGCTGGATCGCGGCTACGACGTGACGCCGGTCAACCCGAACCTGCTGGGTCAATCGGTGCACGACCGTTCGGCCGTCGCTCGCCTGGCCGACGCCGGGTCGCTGGAGATGGTGGATATCTTCCGCAACAGCACCAATGTCGGCCCCATCGTCGATGCCGCCATCCGGCTGGGCGCGCGCACCATCTGGATGCAGCTGGGCGTCATTGACCACGAAGCCGCCGCCCGCGCCCGCGCCGCCGGGCTGGTTGTCGTCATGGACCGCTGCCCGATCATCGAGGATCGGCGCCTCGGCCCATTTCACGCTCCCCCGGGGCATTGAAGGCCACGCGGGGACACGCCACATCGGCGTTCGGAACAAGATCATACCCGGAGGACTGGGAGACGCCTGCATGACGAACGAGGAACGCGACATCATCTCGCAATTCATCGCCAGGGTTGGCGGTGCGCCGATGCCGGGGCAACAACAGGGCTATGGCGGCTCCGTGCCCGCCACGCAGGCGGCGCTGCCGCCGGTGGATCGGGAAGCCGACGCCCTGATCACGCAGCAGTTCCAGCGCTACCCCGAGGCGCGCTACCGGATCACCCAGCTCGCCTTCGTGCAGGAACATGCGATGGTGGAGGCGCAGAACCGTATCCAGCGCCTCGAATGGGAACTCCAGCAGGCGAGGCAGGAGGCCCAGCAGGCCCAGTACGCGGCGCAGCAGCAGCAACAGCAGCAGCGTGGCGGCGGCGGTCTGTTCGGCGGGTTGTTCGGTGGCAATCGTCAGGCGCCCCCGCCGCCTCCGCAACAGGGGCCGTGGGGTGGGCCGCAGGGACGGCCTGGTGGATATCCCGGTGGTCCGCCGGGCTATAACCAGCCCCCGCCGCCGATGCAGCACGCGCCTGGCTATCAGCCGGGCATGTTCCAGCAGCGCGGCTCGGGCTTCCTGGGCACGGCGTTGACGACGGCCGCGGGCGTGGCGGGCGGCATCCTGGCCGCGAACGCGATCAGCAGCATGTTCTCGGGTGGCAGCAGCGCGCTGGGTGGCGCGGCGGACGCGGCCGGCGCCGCGGCCAGCCCCTGGGCGAGCCCGGCGGCAACCGATCAGGGTGGCTGGGATACGGGTGCGGCCGGCGCGGCCGGTGGCGGCTGGGAACAGGCGCCGCAGGAGTCCGGTTGGGACGACGGTGGCGGCGGCAGCGACGAGACGTTCTGAACCACCCCTTTCACTGAAACGGCCCGGACCGACATGTCGGTCCGGGCCGTTTTCATGTCCGGGCGCGAAGCCCCGGGCAGGATCAGATGTTGGACGCGATCCAGTCCTTCAGGCGGCTCTTTGGCATCGCGCCGACCTGCGTCGCCGCGGGCTTGCCGTCCTTGAAGATGATCAGCGTCGGGATGCCGCGCACCGAGTAGTTGTTCGGCGACATCGGGTTGCTGTCGATATCGACCTTGGCCACGGTGATCTTGCCGTCGAACTCACCGGCGAGTTCCTCCAGCGCCGGCCCGATCATCTTGCAGGGGCCGCACCACTCCGCCCAGAAATCGACCAGGACAGGCCCGGTCTTGCTGGCCTCGATCACGTCGGTGGCGAAGCTCTTGTCGGTGACCGGCTTGGTGTTGGCGCTCATGGTAAGCCTCATGCATTGGGGTTTCCCGGAAAGTGGTCGCGCATCCGGCGGCGGTCAAGGCGGGGTGTGGGGACCGACTTGAACCCTGAATTACAACCATAGATTGAATTTTGAGTCGCCGGCGCCATTTTCCGAGGGTCACCCGTTCAACCTATCAGATTGACAGGCATCAACGACCTGTCATATTGATAGAACCCATGGAGCGATCTTGGAGGACCCCGCGCCGCTCCCACGCCGTCCACTTGATCGGCTCACCGCGGAGCGGCGGATCAAGGCGATCGCCGCGGTGACCGCCAACATCAAGTGGTCCTTCCACGCTCTGGAACGGATGGAGGAGCGGGGCATTCCTGATGTCGATGTCCTGCGAATCCTCCGCCAGGGCGTGATCGCGGGACCGCCAAGGGTCGACAGGCCAGGGGAATGGACATGCAAGATGGTGCGAACGATCCGGGGCCGGCGCGAAGCCGGAGTCGTGGTGATCATCCTGCTGGGCGACCGGCTGTTGGTGAAGACAGTCGAGTGGGAGGACATGAGGTGACGCCCCCAACCACCCAGGCCGAACCGATCCGCTACGCTGGCTGCGGCCTCGACGATATCTGGCTGGCGGACGGCTACGCGATCGAGTGGTTCCATGGCGAACAGACCATCGCCATCCACGACCTGGACGGCCTGCTGCGGGCGATCGGCCAGGCGGTGGTCGGCGCCACCAGGCCGCTCGCTGGCAAGGAAATCCGCTTCCTGCGTCGGCAGATGGATATGACGCAGGCCGAACTCGCCAGCCTGCTCGGATGCGATGTCCAGCAGGTCGCGCGATACGAGAAGGACCAGAATCGCATCCCCGGTCCGACCGACCGGCTGCTGCGCCTGCTCTGGAGCGACCATGCACGTGAGCCGATCAAGCTCCGCCCGTTCCTCGCCGAGCTCTCTGGTATGCCGCCGGAAGCACCCGGCCGGCTGGTGTTCGGCTTGGGGCCCCAGGGGTGGCGGGCGTGGTGCGACCACGCGGCACACAATCAGGAAGCGATCGCCGTCTCCGGCTGATACGCGTCCAGCAGCCCGTCCGGCAGCACGCTCACCCGAGCGGTCCGGGTCCAGATCAGCGCGCAAACCACCGGACGGTCGGGGAAGATCGCCCGCAGCACCGCGCGGTATGTTGCCATCTGGCGCAGATACAGCACCGGCGTGTCCTCCACGCGAAAGGGCGCCTGCCGGTTGGTCTTGAAGTCCGCCATCAGCACCTGGTCATCCAGCACCGCCAGCCGGTCCACCAGCCCGCCCACCACGCGGTCGCCGATCACGCCGGTCAGAGGCACCTCCGCCCGCCCCGATGGCCCGAACAGAGGCGCCAGGGCAGGGTGGTCCAGGATCGCCATCACCTCCGCCACCAAGGCCGGCCGGTCGCCTGGATCGATGCCCAGCCCCCCCCGCGCCAGATACCGCGCCGCCGCTGCGGCCCGGTCCGAGGGCGGAACCTCCGGCAAATGCTGCAACAAGGCATGCGTGACCTGGCCCCGCCGGAAGCGGCCCTCGCCCATCTCCCGTTCCGCCAGAGGCGACGCCGACGCCGGCACATCCCCCAACTCCACCCCCTCCGGCCGGCTCGGCGCCAACGGCAACGGCCGGGGCGGCTCGGGCGGGGGATCGGCCGCGGACCAGTCCGGCGCGCCGCCCAGCCACGACGGCGGTTCGGCCCCCAACCGCGCCTGCGCGGCAGGCCGATCCACGGTCACGGCGGCGATCTGCGGGGAGCGCAGGCGCAGCACCGAACCCTCCCACCCGCCGGTGAAGGGGCTTTGTTCGGCCGCCAGTTTCTCGAATCCGCGCGTCACACAACGGTACCAACTGGCCTCGTTCGGCTCCCCCTTCATGGCCCAGCCGCAGACCAGCAACCGGT
Organism: Acetobacteraceae bacterium; assembly: GCA_947476855.1. Next base: position 9,705 of record CANJSR010000067.1, on the reverse strand, counting down.
CCTCGGCCCGGGTCAGGGCGACGTAGAGCAGGCGGTTGTATTCCTCCATGTCGTCCTGGCGCGCCCGGTCGCGCAGCCCGTCCACCACGTCGCAGCGGTATTCCTTGCCCGGCGACAGCAGCGGCACGGTCTTCTTCGTCACCGGATCGGTGCCCCAGAGGATGCTGTGCCGATCGGGCGGCAGGCCGGTGGTGTCGGGCAGGATCACCAGCGGCGCCTGCAACCCCTTGGCGCCATGCACGGTCATCACCCGCACCTGGTTCCCGGCGCCCTCGGCTTCGCGTTTCACCTCGGCGCCCGCATGGCCGAACCAATGGAGGAAGCCCTGCAAGGACGGAGGATGCAGCGCGCCATAGGTCAGGGCCGCGTTCAGCAGTTCGGCCACGGGTTCGGCCGCCTCGGCCCCCAGGCGCGCGAACAGCCGGGTGCGCCCGCCGAGCGGCCCCAGCGCCTCGGCCAGCAGGGCATGGGGCGTGGCGTAGTCGACCCGCGCCAGCAGAGGGGCGAAGAACTCGACGACGGCACGCCAGGCCGGATTCTCGTCGGCGCGGGCGCGCAGGGCATCCCAAAGGGACCCGCGCCTCCCGATGGCCAGGGCGATCAGGTCGTCATCATCCAGCCCGCCCAGGGGGCTGGTCAGCACGCAGGCGAACGTCAGGTCGTCCTGCGGCAGCAACATGGCCTCGCACAAGGCCAGCAGATCCTGCACGGCCGGCTGCTCGGTCAGCACCATCCGGTCGAGGCCCGCCACCGGCACGCCGCGCGTCTTCAGCGCCCGCACCAGGGCCGAGGCAAACGCGTTGCGCCGCCGCACCAGCACCATCACGTCCCCGGGCCGCAGCGGGCGGCCGCGGCTTTCCAGGATTTCGGTCCCGTTGGTCTGGTCGCGGATCCAGTCCGCCAGCGCCTCGGCCAGCTGCCGGTCGGCCGAGGTCTGGGAGACGTTCTCGGTCGGCACCGTCCAGGCCTCGGTGTCGGTATCGGCGGGGCGAGGGGTGAGCGGCCAGAGTTCCACCAAGCCGGCCTGCTCCGCCCGGTCGGCCTGGTGGGAGAGGGTGGCGCCGGGATCCACGACCCCCCGCGCGGCGGTCGGGTCGGCGAAGACGGCGTCGACCAGGGTCAGTACGGGGGCGGTGGAGCGGAACGACACGTCCAGCGCCACGTCCCGCCAGTCGAGGCCGGCTGTCCTCACCCGCGTGCCGAGGCTGGCGCGGGAGGCCGCGAAGGTGCGGATGTCGGCGCCCTGGAAGGAGTAGATGGACTGCTTGGGGTCGCCGACGGCGAAGATCGAGCGGGGGACACCCACTTCACCCCCCCTCCCCTTGAGGGAGGGGGTTGGGGGGAGGGGTATAGCGGCACCGACCTGGGAGGCATCACCCCTCCCCCCATCCCCCTCCCGCAAGGGGAGGGGGGGCGTGGGGACATCATCCCGTGCCCCGACCCCGGCAAAGAACTCCTCCGTCAACCGCAGCGCGATGTCCCATTGTTCGGGGGAGGTATCCTGCACCTCATCCAGCAGCAGATGGTCCAACCCACCATCCAGCTTGTACAACACCCACGCCGCCCCCGGCTCCCGCAGCAAATCCTGCGTCCGGCGGATCAGGTCGTCATAGTCCAGCAGCCCGGCCTGTTCCTTCCGCTCCCCGTAGCCGAACACCACCGGGCCGGCGAGGGAGGCCAGCGCGAAGGACACCTCGGCGACCTTCACCGCGCGCATGGAGTCCTCGACCGTCATGATCCGGTTCGCCTCCGCCACATAGGCGTCGAGCAGAGCGGGTTCGGCGTCCGACAGCTTCTTGTTCACCAGCGCCGTCAGCCCGCGGATCACCGGAGGGCGGTCGCGCACGAACTCATCCCGCCAGGCGTCCCAGTTCTCGGCCCGCGCGTCCTGGGGCAGGGATAGCCAGGCCAGGATGCGTTCGGCCTTCTGCGCCACGCTGGGCGATCCCGCCGTCCGCACCCGTTGCGAGGCCTGGCGGATCGTATTCTCCCCCATCCAGGAGGCGGCGCCGTCCAACACCTCCGCCTCCGACGCCGCGGTGACGCCAAGCGTCCGGCGCTGCGCGGATTCCAGATCGGGACCGAGGGAGAGCGCTTCCTCCAGCCGGTCGCGTTCCTGCGCCATGGTCTTGATCTGCAGGCTGAAATCCTCGATCCGCGCCAGGGCGGCGAGCCGGTGCAGCGCCCCGGTCAGGCCACGGTCCTCGGCGCCCGACAGCATGTCCTCCATCGCCTCGGCCTGCGCGTCCTGGGCGTCGCGGTCGTCCACAAGCTGAAAATGCGGAGAGATCGCGGCCTCCAGCGGGAAGCGGCGCAGCAGGGACTGGCTGAAGGCGTGGATGGTGCCGATCCGCATCCCGCCTGGCAGGTCCAGCACTTGCGCGAACAGCGCGCGGGCCCGCTCGACGGTGGCGGGGGTGGGATCAACCTCCAGCCTGCTGAGTTCGACGGTCAGGTCGGGCGTGGGGATGGTGACCCAGCGGCCGAGGGTCCGTTGCAGCCGCAGCGCCATTTCCGCCGCCGCCGCCTTGGTGAACGTGAGGCACTGGATGCGATCGGGGCGCACCCCGGCCAGCATCAGCCGCAGCAGCCGGTCGGTCAGCAGCTTGGTCTTACCCGACCCGGCCGAGGCGCCAACAAACGCGGACGCAACCGGGTCCGAGGCAGCCAACTGCGCCCGATTGGCGCTGTCGCGGGGGGAGAGGGTCATGGGGTGCGGGGTCCCGACCGCTTGCCCTGAGTGCGTTGGGCCCAAGCCCTCAAGGGGAGGGGGAGAAGTCGTGAAGCCAGCACCCTCACCCCCCATCCTCCCCGGCCTGGGACCATTCCGCCACCCGCGCCAACTGCGCGTAGTCCGCGTACCGAGGCGCCCAGGCCGCGTTCGGATGCGACAAATACGGCCTCCCACCATCAAAATCATCGATCAGCCGTTCCAACGCCGCCTTCGCCTCCGCCACCCGAGACGCCAGGTCGTCGTCCTTCTTCTGGAACAGCGCCGTCTCCTCCCCCGGCCGCGCGCCGCCGGTCAGGCGCCAGTAAAGCAACTCGGTGGAGGCTGCGGCAAACCCGGGACCGAACCCGCCCGCCTCCGCCATCGCGGCCTCCAGCAGCAACTGGGACGCGAACCCCTGCTCGACCGCCCGCCGGGTCGGCACGCTGCCGGTCTTGTAGTCCAGGATCGTCAGCGTCCCATCCACCCGCTTCTCGATCCGGTCCGCTCGGCCGCGCAGCGTGAAGGGGCCGCCGGGGCGGTGCAGGGTGATCTCGCCGGCGACCTCGCTTTTCACCTGAGCCGGCGGGGACTTGCTGCGGCGCATGATCTCCTGCTCCGCCACCCAGTCCGCGATCCGCGTCAGCCGAGGCGCCCACCAGGCGATCAGCGCCGGCCGCAGGCCTTCCCCGCGCAACGTCACATCCATCATCCGGCGCAACCGCGCGGCGGCACCGGGCGGCCAGGCGGAACCGACCTCGGCCAGGAACCGGTGCAGCGCGGTATGGACCAGTTCGCCATAGTCGGCGGCGTCGGTTTCCTCATCCAGCGGCTTCAGCTTTTCCAGCCGCAGGATGTGGCGGGCGTGGATGGCATAGGGGTCGCGCAGCCAAGTCTCGATCGCGGTCACGCCGAGGCGGCGCGGGCGCAGCGCGACCGGCGGATTGGGCCGGGGCGGCTTCACCGGATGCGGCCCGCCCACTGGCAGATCCATCGCCCGCGCCCAGTCGGCGGCGGGATGTCCCGGCAACCCGGGCAGTCCCTGGCCAGCCAGAAACGCGTCCAGCCGCGTCAGCCAGCGCGCCGGCACCGCGGGGGCATTGTCGCGGCGGGTGGGGCAGGACAGCACGACCTCCCGCGCCGAACACGTGGCTGCGAGGAAGTCATGCGCCGCCTGGCCAACCACGACCTCGGGCGACGGAAGCCCGACCCGCCGGCGCATCGGGCGCGACAGCCAGGGGCCGGGATCGGTCTGCGGCGGCCAGACGCCCTCGGCCAGCCCGCCGAGAACCAGGCGGTCGACGCTTTGCAGCCGGGATTCGAGCAGGCCCCAGATGAACACGCGCGGATGTTCGGTCCCGTCACGCCCCCGCACCGCCCGCCGGCCGCGCACCACCGCGCCCTCCAGCACCGCGTCGAGGAACCCCGGCAGCACGCCCCGCCGCTGGTCGGGCAGCATCGGCGTCACCGCCTGCACGGCAGAGAGGCGTTCGGCGAGGGCAGTGCCCTCCTCCCCTGCCCAGAGCCGTGACGGGCCCGGCGTGTCGACGGTGGTGGCCAGCCGCTCTCCCGCCTCGATGATCGCGGCCAGGGCGTCTTCCAACGCGGACTGGACAGCCGTCTCGATCCGGATCGCCGGTTCCAGGCAGTGTTCAAGCTGGGCGAGGAAGGCCTTCAGCCGGGGGTTTTTCGCGCGATCGACGGCGATCCGCAGCCCCGCCAATCCCTGCGGCGGCCGTGGACCACGCAGGCAGGCGACCTCCAGTTCCCGCGCCTCCGCTCGGCTTGCCGCCGGATAGAGGCCGGCGGCGGTCAGCGGATGTTTCAGCAAGGCGAGTAGCGGGACGGGCGCGAACCGGTCCGCCACGGCGCGGGCGAGCAGGCGGAGGAAGACGGCGGGCGGGCTGTCGGCCAGTTTCTCACCGGCACTGTCGTCGGCGACGATGCCGTAGCGGGACAGCGCGGCGGTAACCCGGGCGGCAAGGATCCGATCCGGCGTCACCAGCGCGGCCTGTGCTCCGGGGGTTTCGAGCGTGTCCCGCAGGACGATGGCGATCGCCTCCGCTTCCTCCTGCTGGTCCGCGGCGGTCAGGCGGGTGAGGCCGTCCAGCGCGACGGGGGCGGGGGATTGCCAGGCGGAGAGGGCCTGGGCGGGGAGAAGGGCGCGGGAGAGCGTGGCGAAGCGGCCGGAGTTGGTGGAGGGGAGGATGGTCGTCCCAGTGCGATGGTCTTTCGTTGGGGGACGCTGACCCTGGGCGCCAATCGTCATGGCCGGGCTTGACCCGGCCACCCGCGCTTCATCGGCACCGCCACCGTCGGACCCATGTTGCACCACCGACCCAGCGTGGGTGGCCGGGTCAGGCCCGGCCATGACGGTGGGGCGCGGGGAGGGTGGACCAGAGCGGGCAGCCAGATCGGGGCCGGACCACCCCAGCACATCCCCTCTTGTCGCACCCAGGTCCGCCAGCAACCGCGCAAGTCCCGCCTGGGGATGGGAGTCCTCGATCGCGTCCCACGCGTCGTCATCCATCCCCAGGTCCAGCGCCGGCAGCACCACCTGCCCGGTCGGCAGCCGGGTCACCACCTTCAGCAACCGGGCCACGGCCGGTATCCCGGCCGTCGTGCCGGCAATCAGGATCGGGTCGGCGGGCGGCGTGTCCTCCCACGCCCGCGCCTGGGCATCCAGCAGCGCGACCTGCCTCGCGGCAGGGTTCATCAGGCCGTTGTCGGCTAGCCAGGCGGGCCAAGCCTCGGTCACGATGCGGAGAAATTCCAGCGTCTTCGCCCAATGCTCCGCAAAGGCCGGATCGGCGGCGTCGGGCAGTTTCTCCCGCAGGTCGATCTCGGACCGCTCCGCCTCATCCATCAGCGCCGCGAGTTCCACCGCCAGCAGCCAGGCCCGGTCGGCCGACGCCGGTGCTCCGCCATCCCCTCGCATTGCCAGGATCAGCCGGGTCATCGCCGCGAGGCGCTGCATCTCGTCGACCGCCGGCGGCAGGTCCAGCGCCCCGGTCAAGGTCAACGGCGCCTCATCCAACGCGCCCAAGGCGGTGATCCGGGGCAGCAGCAACGGTCGCCCGCCCGAGACACGCAGGAACGCCTCCGCCAACCCGCGCGACGACCGGCGGGTCGGCAGCAGGATCATCCCCCGCGCGATGGAAAGCGGATCGTCCCCCGCGCGGGCCAGCCACCCGGCCGCCAGCGCGTCCAGGAACGGCAAATGGGCTGGAATAGTGAAAAGGTTCAGAGCCATGGGTGCGGCGTGTCGACGGTCATCCGCGCCTCCAGCCGCCGTTCCGCGTCCGCGAGGTCGGCGGGGGTCGAGAGATGGAACCACGGCCCGTCATGCACGATGGCGCGCAGGCGCCCGGCTTCCATCGCGCGGTTCCATGCCAGATTCATGCTGAAGGGCCCAGGCGCCATGCCGTCGAGCAGGGACGCCCGCATCAGGTGCACGCCGGCATATAGATAGGGAACCACCTCCCGCTCCCGCCGGCGGCGCGGCACGCCCAACTGGTTGAGCGCGAAATCCCCCTGGCCGACCGCGCCGGCGATCTGGAAGGTGCGCTGCACCAGCAGGACCGCGTCCACGCTGTCATCGAAGGCCTGGGCGAGGCGGATCAATGCCGGCGTCGGCCCATCCAGCCAGAAGGCATCGCCGTTGATGACGTAGAACGGGCCCTCGCCCAGGACCGGCAGCGCGTTCAGCACGCCGCCGCCGGTGTCCAGCAATGTGGTTTCCCGCAGGAAGACGGTCCTCGGGGGCGTGGTGCGGGCGCGCAGCGCGGCCTCGACCTTGTCGGCGTGCCAGAACCCGTTGACGGCGACCGTCTCGACCCCGGCGGCGGCCAGGCGGTTCAGGGAATGATCGAGCAGCGACACCCCCTCCAGCGTCAGCAGCGGCTTGGCGGTGTCGTCCGTCAGGGGGCGCATGCGGGTGGCCAGGCCGGCGGCAAGGACCATGGCGGTAAGCGGACGAACGGTCATGCGGCGAGTCCTGGCGGGTTGCGGCGCTGTTCGGCGGGGATCCAACGGTCGAGCGCCCTGGCCAGCGGCGCGACGGCCGGGTCCTCCAGGGCCTGGTTCAGCAGGCGCCAGGTGCGCGGTCCATGGGCAAGATATTGCGGCCGGTTGTCCCGCAGCGCGAGCCGCACCCACTGGCAGGCCACCCGCAGATGCCGCTGCGCGGCGCAGGCGGCATAGGCGGCGCGGAAGGCGGCCGGGTCAAGCTCGGGGCGGAGGGTGAGGTAGCGCGCCAGAACCTCGGCCGCGATGGCGGGGGGGATGTCGCGGCGAGCGTCCTGCAGCAGGGAGGCGAGGTCATAGGCCGGGTGGCCGATCGCGGCGCCCTGGAAGTCGATGATCCCAACGGCGCGTGGGCTGGTGGTCCCGGCTGCGGCGCGGTCGGGCAGCCAGAGGAGATTGCCGGCGAAGAAATCCCGATGGACGAAGCAGCGGGGGCCGTCTCGCAGCGGGGCGAGGATAGTCGCGAGCGCGGCCCCGACCTCGGCCCGCGCGGCGTCCGGGGCCGGGGCGCCAAAGGCCGCGGGCCACCACCAGTCGAACAGGGTGCCGAGGGCGGTTTCAGCCATGGGCTGGGCGTTCCAGGCCGGGAGCCCGGGAGGTGGGGCGGCGCGCTGGAGGGGGATCAGGGCGTCGATGGCGGCGTGGAGGACGGTGGTGGGGTTCGTGGTGGGGACCCGCGGGCCGTGGACCGCGGCGGAACCACCAGTGGGGATGGGGACGTTGGCGGAACCAACCGTGGGACTGGGGACGCCGGCGGTTCCACCACGCCCCCCCTCCCCTTGAGGGAGGGGGACGGGGGGAGGGGTCGATACCCCCCCGTCCGTGCCGGTTCTACCCCCCACCCCAGCCCTCCCCCTCAAGGGGGGAGGGTGCGAAGTATAACCGTGCCCCCCCAAACCCGACCCCACCACCCCATCCAGGACCACCGACAGCAGCGCGTCCCCCAAATCCTCCTCCAGCACGAACCCAGCCTCGGCATCCGCCTTGAACACCCGTGGCACCGACAGCCCGATCGCCTCCAGATGTGCCGCGATCCGCAGGAAGGGACGCACGTCCTCGGGCGGAGGGGCATCCATCAGGACGGCCCCCCCCAACGCGCCCGTCAACCGCCAGTACCGCCGGAAGCTCGCATCCTGCGCCAACGGCTCGATCCGCGCGCTCTCGAACCCCGAGCCCGCCAGGAACGCCCGCATCGCCTCATCCCGGCTCATGCGATGCGCCCGATCCGGTCTGCCCAGCCGGAGACGGTGGCCACCCGTGCGTCCCCGTCCTCCAACGCCAGCACGATCGTCAGCGCGTCATCCGGCCGCAGGTCGCCCAGCCGGTCCGGCCATTCCACCAGCACGATGTCATCCCGCGCCTCATCCCAGCCGAGTTCATCCAGCGCCCCGGGACCATCCAACCGCCAAAGGTCAAAGTGATGCACCGTCCCCACCCCAGTCTCGTACGTCTGCACCAGGGTGAAGGTCGGGCTTGGCACCTCCAGCCCCGGATCGGCCGCGGCGGCGCGCAGGAAGGCCCGCGCGAACGCGGATTTGCCCGCACCCAATGGCCCCTCCAGCAGGATCGCATCCCCCGGACGAACCAGGGTGGCGATCAGGCCGGCCAGCCGCTCGGTGGCCGGCAAGGTGGGCAGGGTAATGGTCCGGGGCGACGACATGGCCGCATTCTGCCTCGGCACCGGAGTCGCGGGCAACGTGCGTCCCGTCAGGCAAACCGCCGGATGGAATAGGGATCGAGCGGAATGGGGGACGGCCGCCCCCCGATGATCGCTGCCACGACCTTCCCGGTCATCGGTCCCGCCGTCAGCCCGACATGCCCATGCCCGAAGGCATGCACCACGTCCGCGCAGCCGGACGCCGGCCCGATACAGGGCAGCCCGTCGGGGGTGGAGGGCCGGTGCCCCATCCACACCTTCACCTGGTCCGGCGTCACGTCGGATGGCAACCCCGGATAGGCGGTGCGCGCGAACCGCAGCAGCACCTCGGCTCGCTTCCAGTTTGGTTCCGCCTCCAGCCCCGCGAGTTCCACCTGCCCCCCAATCCTCAACCCCGCCGGCGTCATAGCAAACGCCATCTTCCCATCGCTCGGCATCATCGGATGGCGGAGTTCTATCCCCGGGTTCTGGATGACGGCGTGATACCCACGCTCGGTTTCCAGCGGCACGTAGTCACCCGCCGCCTGGGCAAGATCCTTCGACCGCGCCCCGGCCGCCAGCACCGCCTTGTCGCAGGCGATCTCCCCCGCGTCGGTCAGGACCGCGCGCAGCCGCCCGGCCTCGATCCGCAAGCCGGTAGCGCGGGTCCGGCTGATCACAGCACCCAGCCCCTCGGCATGGCGGACCAGAGCCGCGACATACTGCCCGGGGTCGCGGCACTGGCCGTTCTCCTCCACCAGCACGCCGAACCGATACCGCCGGTGCAAAGCCGGTTCGCGCTGGCGGAGTTCATCCTCGTCCAGTTCGAGCCACTTCGTCCCGGTTTCCCGGCGCAGGCGCCAGGACAGGCCCTCCGCCTCGAACGCGGCACGGTCGGGGAAGACGAACAGCACGCCCTGGCGGGTGATCAGCTCGACGACACCGGCTTCCTCGGCCAGGCGGCGATGCAGCCCGGGGCTGTCCGCCAGCAATGGCGCCAGAGCATGGGCGGTGGCGGAGACCCGCGCCTCCGTCGCGCCAGCCTGGATGAAGCGGCGCAGCCAGGGCAGCAGCTTCGGCAGATAGGACCAGCGGATCGCCAGCGGCCCCAGCGGATCAGCCAGATACCCCGGCACCTTCTTCCACAGCCCCGGCGACGACATCGGGATCACCGAGCTCGGGTTCAGCAGCGTGCCGTTCCCGTAGCTCGCCGCCTGTTCCCCGCCCGGATCGCCGGGTTCGACGATCGTCACCCGATGGCCGTCGCGCAGCAGCTCGATGGCCGAGGCGGCGCCGACAATCCCGGCCCCGATGATCACCACATGCATGGTCG
>CANJSR010000066.1 GCA_947476855.1 Acetobacteraceae bacterium | reverse complement strand
GTGCTGCCGCAGTGCGTCGACACCAAGAAGTTCATCTGGTACCCGCGCGGGATCTCCCCGTTCACCCTGGGTGCGGTTGAATGGAAGGAAGTCTCCGGCAAGGGCAAGGTCTACACCTACAGCGTGATGGAACGGGCCAACCCGCCCTACGTCATCGCCTATGTCGAACTCGCCGAAGGGCCGAAGATGATGACCAACATCGTCGGATGCGACCCGAAGGACGTAAAGATCGGCATGGACGTCAAGCTGACGTGGATCCAGACCGAGGACGGCGGCCCGCAAATGCCGTTCTTCACGCCGGCCTGATCACTCGGGCAAGGCATACTGAAACGGCGCCGGTCACCCGACCGGCGCCGTTTTTTATGGCGGCTCGCCTGCCACTGGACGACAGCGCCGGGACGCGGCACGGTTTCCCCCAATCACGGGAGGAACCAGACCATGCAACTCGGCATCCATTTGCCTCATATCGGCCGGAAGGCTGGCCCTGACTCGATCCGCCGAGCGGCTGTGCAGGCGGAGGAATTGGGGCTGGCGGACGTGTGGGTGAGTGAGCACATCATCGTCCCCGCCGGCGCGCCCTATCCGCCATCGCCCAATTTCTGGGACCCGGTGCTGACCCTGACCTGGGCCGCGGCGGCGACCACGCGGGTGCGGCTGGGGACATCGGTGCTGATCCTGCCGTTGCGCCATCCTCTGCCCTTGGCCAAGGAATTGGCGACATTGCAGAACCTGTCGCAGGGACGGTTGATCCTGGGCGGCGGCGTCGGCTGGCTGGAACCGGAGTTCGAGGCCCTGGGCGTCCCCTTCAAGGAACGCGGCCGGCGGATGGACGAGGGCATCGGGCTGATGAAGGCGGTCTGGTACAACGATCCGGTGACCTTCCCGACCAATTGGATCGACGCAAAGGTGGAGTCCATGCGCTCCCAGCCTCAACCGATCGCGCCGATTCCGATCTGGATCGGCGGCTCCTCGGACGCCGCGTTCAAGCGTGCCTGTGGGTTGGATGGCTGGCACGGCAGCCGGGTGCGCCCGGATCAGGCGAAAGAGGTCGTGGCCCGCTTCCGCGCGGTGCGGCCCGAGGAAAGCTTCACGATCTCGCTCCGAATCACCTGCAACGCGAACAACGTGGACGAAACCCGTTCGGCGCTGGCTGCCTACAAGGAAGCCGGGGTGCAGCATGTGATGGCCGCGCCCGAGGATCGCGATATCGATACCTATCTGAAGACGGTCGAACGCTTCTGCAAAGCGGGAGAGGGGTTGTAACCTGGGCGGACCTGCGGTTCAGATGTCCCAAGCTTGAACCTCACCGCGATTGGAGCTCGGACGAACGCCATGGATTGGTACTCGGCATTCAAGGGTCTGAAAGTCATCGACCTGACGGGCGGCGTCGCCGGCCCGTCCTGTGCGATGATGCTGGCGCAGCATGGCGCCGACGTCATCAAGATCGAGAACCCGCGGGACGGCGGGGACTGGGCGCGCATCCTCGGCAAACGGTATGAGGATCACTCGGCCTTCTCGCTCTATGCCACGCTCGGCAAGCGCAGCGTCGCGCTCGACCTCAAGGCCGAGGAGGGCAAGGAAGCGCTCCGCCGGATGATCAAGGACGCGGATGTCTTCATGGAAGGCTTCCGCCCCGGCACCATCCAGAAATACGGCTTCGGCTACGACGACGTGAAGGCGATCAACCCGGGGATCATCTACTACTCGATCTCCGGCTTCGGGCAGACCGGCCCGCTCGCGTCGCGTCCCGCCATGGACCCGGTGCTCCAGGCCTTCACCGGCATCGTGAACGAGAACCGAGGCGACAAGGACGGACACCCGCACCGCATCGCGATCTCCCTGATCGACATGTTCACCGGCCTGCTCGGCTTTCAGGCCATCGCGACCTCGATCTTCGTCAAGCGCCAGACCGGCACGTCCGAAGGCCGCCGGTTGGAGGCCAGCCTGATGCAGGGCGGCGCGATGCTGTCCGTCATCCGCCTGATGGCGCAATATCTGGAACGTGGCTCCGCCCAGCGCACGTCGATGCCGAACGCGGTCTACGACACCGCGGATGGCCAGTTGAACGTCACCATGGTCCGCCCTGGCGACTGGCCGCCCTTCTGCGACGCGATCGAGCGCAAGGACCTGCTGGACGACCCGCGCTTTTCGACTCACGAAGCGCGCGGCAAGAACCTCGATGAGCTGTATGAGGTGCTGCGTCCGATCATCAAGACGAAGCAGACCGACGCCCTGGCGCAGCGCTTCACCGAGCGCAACCTGATGAACTACCGCGTCAATACCTACGAGGAATTCCTCAAGGAAGCGCAGGTCGCCGCGACCGGCATCATCTCCTGGCTGAACCAGCCGGGCGTTGCCGAACCGGTGCCGATGCCGAACATCCCCGGCCTGCCGCCGTTCGAGAACGGGACGATGCGCGCCCACGCCCCCGTCCTGGGGGAGCACACGCGCGAAGTCCTGGCCCAGCACGGATTCTCGGACGCGGAGATCGACGCGATGCTGACCAAGGGCGTGGCGCTGGCGAAATAGCGCGCGCCGGAGGCCAGCGACCGCACCGGTATGCAGCCGTACATCCCTGACCTGCCGGACCTGATCGGTCTGGCGGGTCTTTTCATCGTGCTGGTGATGTTCGTCGCGATCGGCGCGATCGGCGCCGGCCGGCAGGCCCCCGAGGCCAGTCTGGTCGCCGGCTGGGGCTTGGCGGCGATCGTCCTGACGGTCTGGGGCGTGCTGACGCCGGCCTCGATGCGGATTCCGTTGGCGGGGCTGGCATTGGTCGCCCTGGCGGGCCTGGCGCTGCCGGCGGTTCGGCGGTGGGACGGCGTCGGGCGCATTGCGGTCCTGACGCTGCCGTTCTGGCTGGTGATGCTGCCCGCCTGGCCGTCGCAGGTGGATACCTGGCTGAACCTGCTGCCTAACGCCGCCTATCTGTTCGACCACGACATGCTGCCGCGGCAGGACCGCCCGCCATCCTGGTCCTTCATCCCCGTCGCCCCCTACAACACGCAGTTCGTGGCCTATGCGGCCTCGGTCGTCGCGGGCCGGCTGGTACCGAACGCGATGGCGCTGTTCAACCTGGCCCTGCTAGCGGCGGCGGGGCTGCTGCTGGCGCGAGTCCTGGCCGGACGGGAGAAGGGCACGCCGCCGTGGTGGGCAATCGCCTGCGGGCTGGGGCTGGCGATCGCGCTCAACCCCGGCTTCGTGCCACGCACCTTCCTGGCCGGCTACGGCGAAACGCCGCTCGCTGTCTGCGCGGTCTTCTCGGTCTGGCTCGCGGCGGACGCCCTGCGCGACATGGAGCAGGGGCGGACGCCCCGCGCTGGCGTGGCGCTGGCCCTCGTGCTGGCGGCCCTGGTCAACGTGAAGCAATCCGGCATCGGCCTTCTGATCCCGATCGGCGTCAGCTTCCTGGCGCTGGCCGTCACCCACCCCGCGATCCCCTGGCGCCGGGGCGCCGCCATCGTCGGGGCGATCCTGGCACCTTCGCTCCTGCTGTGGCTGATCTGGCGCGGCTACGCCCTGACCAGTTTCGAGGCCGGTGAACTCCGCCCCCGCCCGTTCAGTTCCTGGAACTTCGCCCTGCTGCCGACCATCCTTGGGTCGGCGCTGCGGACGATCGTCCAGAAGGCGACGTTCTATCTTTGCCTGATCGCGGTGATCGTGGGCGCGGTGCTGACCTGGCGGCGAGCACCCCGGTCGTGGGAGGCAACGGTACTGGCGCTGATCGTCGGGACGGCGGCCCTCTACAACGGCTTCCTGCTGTTCACCTATATCGCCCATTTCCCGCCGGAGATGGCCCGGAACGCGCACTCCTATTTCCGCTACTCCGGCCATCTGTCGCTGTTGGTCATGCTGGGCCTGACGATCTGGCTGCGCCCCTGGGCGGGACAGGCCGTGGTGCGACTCGGGGCACGCGCGCGCACCGCCGCGGGGGCCGCCATCGTCCTGGCGCTGGCATTCCCCGTCGCCATCGCCCCGATGCTGCGCTTCGATCTCCAGGTCCCGCAGCCGACCGTCTTCGCGCTCGGCTCCCGGATCGCCGCCCATCTTCCATCGGATGCGAGACTGGCCCTGCTCGTGCCAGGAGACCCCTTCGACGCCACCGGCAGCCTGGTCCGGGGCACGTTGCTGTTCCTGGAACCCCGCCGTCCGGGCCTGGACGTCCGCACCGTGAACCGGGCGGACGCGGAGACGCTGTCCGCCGCCCATCGCGATGGTTATGGCTTCGCGCTGGTCACCTGCACGCCGCCAGACCTCGGCCCGGACATCCCGTCCGGCGTCACGGCCCTGCTGCGGCGGGAGACGGTGGGCTGGAGCCTGGTCGATTCCTGGGCCTGGCCCGCCGACCTGTCCGGCCAGCGCTTCGGCGCCTTGCTTGAGCATTCCGCCTTCTGCGCGCGCCGGTAGAGCGGCAGGATCACCCGCGGCCGGCGGAGGCCAACCGGCGCATCACCCGCCGCAGGATCGCGTTGAGCGTCCCGAACACGCTGACGAAGAACGCGATCACCAGCAGGAACAGCAGCACCCGGTCGCTCAGGTCCGGCAGGCGCTGCGCGTGGCGCAGGGTCACGCCCACCGCCTCCGACACGCCGATCGCCGCGCCGATCCCGGAGGACATCACCACCACGATGAAGCCCCGCATCACGTTCGGCAGGAACAGGACCGCCTGCGCGATCTCCCCCCGATGCAGATGCCCCAGGGCCTGCAACCCGTTCTCCTCCATGTAGGCCACCATATTGATCGCCTGCGACAGGATCAGTGCGGCGAGGCCGGTGGCCGCGATCTTCCAGCCGAGGATCGACACATGGGCCGGCAGCAGGTTCAGCAGGAAGAACATGATCACATAGACCGGTGCGGCCTGCATGACGCGGATCGACAGGCGGATCGGCACCTCGGTCCAATGCAGCCTGTCGCGGATCAGCGCCAGCGGCAAGCCGAAGACCAGCCCGATCACCACGGACAGGAGCGCCACCCAAAGATTGATCAGGAAGCCATCGAACAGTTCGGGGAGGAAGGTGGATAGATGCTCCGTCATGCGCGCCGCCCGACACGGTGGATGAACCGCGTTTCCACCGCCATGAGCAGGGCGATCGCAGCCAGCACGAGCGCGGTATAGAAGATCAACAGGATCACGTACAGCACGAAGCGGTCCCGCGTGTGCGCGGTCAGGTCGGTGATCACGCCCAGGAACTCCGGCACGCCGATCATGTCCGCCGCCGGCGCCCCCTTGGTCGCGTTGATCAGGAACGCGACCAACTGCGTCCATGCCACCGAAACGGTCGCGCGGAACCCCGACCCCCCGGGGGCCTGCGTGGCGTGCAGGGAATGGCGGGCGTCATGGATCGCCTGGCCAGCGTAGCTGCCGTTATAGAACCCCAGCATGATCATCGCCGTGAACAGCGCGACCACGGCCGAGTAATATGTCAGCCCCCCCGCCACGATGTAGCCGAAGAACAGCAGCAGAGGCATCGGCGTGCTCTGCCCGATCTCGGTCAGCAAGGCCGCCAGCCAGCGCACCGGCCGGAACCCCGCATCGGCCATGGCGGCGAAGCCGAACGCAAAGGCGACCGTCGTGATCATCGACCCGATGACCATGGCCAGGGAGTAGCCGATCCCCTCGATCAGCAGCGCCACCGAGGCCTGGCTCTTGAAGATCGCCAGGTCGGCGTGCAGACCGAACCACCCGGACAGCCAGGCTTCCATCCCCGCCGCGAACGGCGCGAGCATCGAAGGCAGGTCGCTCGCGGCGGTATCCACCGCGGGCAGCAGGCAGCTTCGAACGACGGCGCCGCCGGAGGTGACGCACTCGGGCGCGGCAAAGCGGGCACGCTGCTCCTCCAGGAAGCCGTTCGGAATGCGATGGGGCCGGCCCAGCGCCAGGAACGTCCCGTCGGCATGCCACGCGGCGCTGAGGGAGGAGAGCAGAATGCGGAACCGCTCACCGCCCTCGGGCGGGACAGCCATGCCCCAGGGCAAGGGGGAGAAGCCGAACTTGATCCCGAACCGCGCCGACCAGGCGGGGTCGGCCAGCCACTTCGTGAAGAACGTGTCGTCATGGGCGATGAACGCGCATTGCCCGAAATTCAGCGCGTCCAGCAGGGCGGTCGCATTGTCGAAGGTCAGGATGCGGATGTGCCGCTGCACGAACAGAATGTTGAAACTGGCGCCCAGAGGCAGGCAGACCGAATGGCCCGCGCGCAGGTCATCCCACCCCGACACCGGGCTGCCCACCCGCCCGACCACCACTGTGCGCGATCCATAATAATGCGGCCGGACGAACGCGGCATTCGCCTCCCGCTGGACGGTGTGGCCCATCGTCGCGATGACCAGATCCGCGGCGCGGCTGGCCAGGATCGGGATGCGGTTCTTCGGCTCCACCGGCACCTGCATCAGCGTGACGCCCAGGAAATGCGCGATGGCCTGGGCCAGATCGACCTCGAACCCGGTCAACGTACCGACTTCGTTTCGGGCCGAGAACGCATGATAATCGCTTCGGAGGCCCACCCGCAGCACGCCATCGCACAGGATGCGGGCGAGCACGTCGGTGCCGGTCCCGCAATCCTCCCGCGCCTCGGTCACCATGTCCTTCGCCCGGTCCAGCGCGTCGGCCGCGGCGGCGCGGGCACCAGGCTGAACCGACAGCAGCATCAGCAGGAACGCGATGGCGGACAGCAGGACGCTGAACGGGCACGTTCGGCTAAGGGGTGGCGCGACGGATTTCAAGAACCTGAACATCAATGAAGTCGTAGCAGCCAACGCGATGGATGCCACAGGCGGGACCACGGGCCCGCAGCACCGGATTCAACATGGCGGCCTTGCGGGGGTGCAGCAGGACCGACGTCTCGGACACCGCCCGGCAGGTAAGGCCGTCGCGGCGCAGCAGGGCCGCCGTCCGGTCCTGGCCGAGAAAGACGTTATGGGCGATCAGGGCGACACCGTCCGGCAAAAGATGCCGATCCAGCCCCGCGAGGAACGGGTCCATGAAACGGCGGCCGTCCTTGCCGGCGCTGCTCCAATACGGCGTGTGATCAGGGTCGGCGGGCTCGTCCGCGGCGAACTGCGGCAGGTTGGCCGCGATCACGCTGAACCGCTGGCCTTCCACCGGCTCCCACAGCGATCCCTGCCGCAGGGTCGCGCGGTCGGTCATATCCAGGGTCCGCAGCAGGGACGCGGTGGCGTTCAGGGCATCGGGGTCGATATCGACACCGAACAAGCGCCGGACCCCGATCTGGCCCAGCACCGCGAGCACCGTCCCACTGCCAAGCCCCATGTCCAGCCCGCTGTCGGATGCGAATGTGGCGGCCCGTGAGCGCAGCGCCGCGATCAACAGACCAGTATGGGCGCTGGGGCGAAACGTGTCATGCACAGGTCCTGCCGGTGCGTCAGGCGATGTTGGCAGTTGGGCCTCCGTGGCATGCCACCCTGGGCACGCAAGGACGCGCGCTCATGTTTCACAATATGACAGCACGCCGCTCCATCGTCCACAAGACTCAGCGGGACAGCCGCGCGAGCCGCTGCACCAGCAGATTGGCGGCGGAGAAGAAGGTCACGAACAGGGCAATCGCGGTGAGGAACAACGCCACTCTTTCTCCCATGGTTTCAAGCATTTCAGCTTCCCGCACGGTGACGCCCACCGCCTCGGCCACGCCGATCGCGGCACCGAAGCCCGATGACATGATCACCACGTTGAAGCCTCGCAGCAGGTTGGGCAGGAACAGCAGGGCCTTCCCGATCTCCCGCTCCCGCAGGTGGCACAGCATGTCGAAGCCGGCCTCCGCCACATAGGGGATCATGTAGGCACATTGGGCCAGGATCATCACGGTGACGCCGCCGATCACGATCGTCCAACCCAGCGCCTCGACCTCATCGGGCAGCATGTTGAGCAGGAAGAACATCACGACATACACCGGCGCGGCCTGCATCAACCGGATCACGACCCGCAGCGGCCGCCGCGTCCAGGCCATACGATGGCGCACCCACGCGATGGGCAACCCGATCGCCAGCCCGATCACCGTGGCGGCCAGGGCGATCCACAGGTCGATCAGGAAGCCCCGCAGCAGAAGGGGAATGAACGCCAGGATCATCTCGATCATGGCCGGACACTCCAGGCGCGGACGATCCATTTCTCGGCGAGCGACAGCAGGAAGATCACCGCCAGCACCAACCCCGAGTAGAAGACCAGCAGCGTGACGAACAACGGCGTCCTGTCCCAGGCATAGGCGGACAGGTCGCTCAGCACGCTGACGAATTCGGGCACGCCGATCATGTCGGCGGCGGGCGTTCCCTTGGTGGCGTTGACGACAAAGGCGGTGATCTGGGTCCAGGACACCGCGATGGCATTACCCATCGAGCGCATCCAGTCCCGCCCCTCCTCCCCCGCCGTCCTCCTCACCTCCGCGATCGCTCGGCTTGCATAGCATCCGTTGTAGGCACCCAGGACCAGGATCGACACGCCCACCGCCACGGGGGCCGTGTAGGTCGTGATGCCGCCCGCCAGGACGTAACCGAAGAACATGAGCAACGGCATGGGCGTGGTCTGGCCGATCTGCGTCAGCACCAACGCCGGCCAGCGGAGCCAGCGTCGGCGGGAAACCAGCAGCGTCGCAAAGCCGATCGCGCAGAGCATCGTCATGCTCGTCGCCCCGACCACCAGGACGATGGAAACGGCCACGCCATCCATCAGCCGCTCGAACATCGCCTGATGCTTCAGCGCGGACAGGTCCATCCCGTCGGAACGGACCGTCCCCAGATGGGCTTCCAGCGTGTCGATATAGCGGGCGAACCGCGTCCGCAGGTCCGGCAGGCTGTCGATCGGATCAGACAGGCAGGCAGGCGCGGGGAACCCATGCGGCCCCAGGCAGATCGGGCTCAGCCAATGATGGCGCTCCGCATCCAGGAATCCGGGGTTCAGCCGATGCGGCTCGGCGAGGCGGAGGAAGGTGCCATCGATGTGATAGGCAACGCTCAACAACGTCAGGATGTCCGCCAGCCGGTCGGACCGGTCCGGGGCGATGAACATGCCCCAGCGGATGGGCGCGAAGGTGAACTTGATCTCGAATCGGCTCGCCCATTCGGTATTTTCCCGATAGCGCCAGAAGAATGAGTCATCGTGGACGATGAAACGGCACCGCTCGAAATTCAGCGCGTCGGCAAGCTGGCGCGGGGTCTCGAAGATCAGCACCTTCACCCGGGCCGAGGACACCATCAGGTTGGAACTGGCGCCGAGCGGCATGCAGATGGTCTGGTCGATCAGGTCGTCCCAGCCACGGATGGTGGCGGATTTCGGTCCGACCAGAGCGGTCTGGGATGCGAAATAGTGCGGGCGGATGAAGCGGACCTGGCTGTCGCGGATGCGGTCATGGCCGGTCGTGGCGATGGACAGATCGGCCTGCCCGCGGACGACAAGGGGAATGCGGGACTTCGGCGTGACCCGGACCGGCCTCATCTCCACGCCCAGGAAGTCCGCGATCATCCGCGCAAGGTCGACCTCGAACCCGGTGAACATGCCATCCGCCCCGCGCTGGGAAAAGCCGGGATAGGATGCCCGCAACCCGACATTCAGGACTTTCTGGCACAGGATCTCGGCCAGTCTGTCGTGCGGGGTACGGCAATTCCCGTCCATTTCGGCGCGCGCGGTGGCCAGGATGGATCGGGCGGTGGCCAGCGACGGTTCGGCGAACCGGGCGCCCGGTTCGGCCGCGATGGCGGGAAGGCCCAGGGTCCATCCCAGGATCGCAAGCGTAAGCGCCATGATGACCCACCGACCCGGGGGCGACTCGAAGCTACCGACCATGCGACACGTTACCGACACCCGCTATCACGTGTCACCGCCTGGAACCTTCATGGTTGGCGCCCGGGGGCGGCCCGTGCCAAATATCCACACAGCGCCGGAGAAATGCCATCCATATGAGCCAGCCTGTTCCCAAGATTCGCCTGCGCGGCCTGTGCAAGCAGTTCGGCCCCAAGGTCGTCCTGGATGGCATCGACCTGGACGTGATGCCCGGAACCTCCCTGGTCGTGATCGGCGGCTCCGGCTCGGGCAAGTCTGTGCTGCTGAAATGCGTCCTCGGCCTGATCGAACCTGACTCAGGGACAATCGAAATCGACGGCCGCGACATCCTGACCCTGCCGCGCGCCGAACGGGAGATGGCGCGGGCCCGAATTGGTATGCTGTTTCAGAATGGCGCGCTGTTCGATTCCATCCCGGTCTGGGAAAACGTCAGCTTCGGCCTGCTCGCCCAAGGCCAGACCACGCGGGCCGAGGCTCGCGGACGGGCCAATGAATACCTGGCCCAGGTCGGGCTGGCGGACACGGTGGGCGATCTGTCTCCGGCCGAACTCTCGGGCGGCATGCAGAAGCGCGTCGCCCTGGCCCGCGCCATCGCCGCCCGGCCCGACATCCTGTTTTTCGATGAGCCGACAACCGGCCTGGACCCGATCATGGGCGCGGTGATCGACGGGCTGATCGTGGATTGCGTCCGCCGCCTGGGCAGCACCGCCATCGCGATCACCCATGACATGGCGAGCGCTCGGCGGATTGGCGACACCGCGGCGATGATCCACAAGGGCCGGATCGTGTGGAACGGGCCAGCCGCGGAGCTGCTGGAAAGCGGGAACGAGATGGTCGACCAGTTCACCCATGGCCGGCGCGAGGGACCCATCCAGATGGAGCTGCGGCGCTAACCGATGCGCCGGATCGCGTTGCTCCTTTGGCTGTTCGGCATCGGGCCGGCGCTCGCCCAGCCGGTGACGTCGGCCACGGACCTGGCCGGGCTGTTCGTGCAGGGATGCGTGCCCTTTGCCGGCGATCCGGCGCGCCTGCGCGGTTGGGCCGCCAAGGTGCCGCTGCCAGTCGTGCTCGAGCCCGCCCGTTCGGCCTTCCTGAACGGCGCGCCCGGGCAGGTGTTTGACGCCACCACGCCCAGCGGCAAGTTCGTGCTGGTCTCCTCCGATGACGGGCTATGCTCCTGCATCACCAACGAGGCGACGGGAACGGCGGTCTGGGCGGCGTTGGAAGCAGCGCTGCGCCAGATCGGACTGGGGGTCGAACTGGTGATCGAGCGGGACGACAAGCGCGCCGCCGACCTGCACTACCGGGAATACGTGGCGAACCGGGACGGCCAGACCTGGCGCATCCTGGCCGCGACGGTGAATGGTCCAAAGGGCGGGCAGGCGATGCTGACCGCGGGGCGGTAGTCCCCAAGGCGCGATTTCAGCGCGCGCGCGCGGAACGAAAACGCGGTAGGCTGGGTCATGCGGGTCCATGGACAAGGCCCGGATAGGAGTTGCCCTTGTTCCGCTCATTCTTCATGACCCGCCGCTGGATCCTGTGGTCGATCCCGGGTGGCGCGCTGATCCTGTTCTCGACCTGGTACAAGGTGGAACTCGACGTCAAGATCAACGAATGGTTCGGGGAATTCTACAACCTGATCCAGAAGGCCCTGAGCAAGCCCAACACAATTACCATGGACGAGTACATGGGCCAGCTCTCCACCTTCGGATACATCGCCGGCCTGTATGTCGTGATCGCCGTCGCCACGGACTTCTTCATCAAGCACTACGTCTTCCGCTGGCGCAACGCGATGAACGACTACTACGCGGCGCACTGGCACACCGTCCGCCATATCGAGGGCGCATCACAGCGCATCCAGGAAGACACGATGCGGTTCGCCCGCATGGTGGAAGGCCTGGGCGTGAGCTTCATGCGCTCGGTCATGACGCTGTTCGCCTTCCTGCCGATCCTGTGGACCCTGTCCGCGCAGGTGAAGGAACTGCCCTGGATCGGGCCGGTGCCGCATGCGCTGGTCTGGGTCGCGATCCTGCTGGCTCTGTCCGGGACCGTGCTGCTCGCGGCCGTCGGGATCAAGCTGCCGGGGCTCGAGTTCGAGAACCAGCGCGTCGAGGCCGCCTATCGCAAGGAACTCGTTTATGGCGAGGACAACGCCGAACGAGCCGAGGCCGAAAACCTGCGTCTGCTGTTCGCCGATGTCCGGCGGAACTATTTCCGGCTGTTCTTCCACTATCTGTATTTCGACGTGGCCCGGTGGTCCTACCTGCAGTTCAGCGTGCTGGTGCCCTATATTGCCCTGGCGCCGACCCTGGTCGCGGGCGCGGTGACGCTGGGCGTCATGCAGCAGATCGTCCGCGCCTTTGGGCGGGTTGAAAGTTCATTCCAGTACCTGGTCAACAGTTGGACGACGATCGTGGAGCTGATGTCGGTGTACAAGCGTCTGCGGGCCTTTGAGCATCAGATCCGCACGCGCGAGGCAGCGGAGCAGGGCTGAAAACCATGGCCAAGCCCACCGCCCGTTTCGTCTGCCAGTCCTGCGGCGCCGTCACCATGAAGTGGGCGGGCCGGTGCGAGACATGCGGCGAGTGGAACACGATCCTGGAGGAGGCGATCACCGCCGCCCCCGGCGTCGGCGGGAAGGGAGCCGCCACCAAGGGACCGACGGGACGGGCCGCGCCGGCCAAGGGGATCTCTTTCGTTGGGCTCGCCGGCTCCGCCGCCCCACCCCCCCGCGCGCCGACCGGCATGGCCGAACTCGACCGCGTGCTGGGGGGCGGGCTTGTCCCCGCGTCCGTCGTGCTGGTGGGCGGAGACCCAGGCATCGGCAAATCCACCCTTCTGCTCCAGACCGCTGCCGCCCTTGCGCGTCTGGGCCGGCGTGTCCTTTATGTCTCGGGCGAAGAGTCGATCGAGCAAGTGCGCCTGCGCGCCCGCCGCCTGGGCGTCTCGGAAACCACCATCGAACTGGCGGCGGCGGTGAACGTGCGTGACATCTGCGCCAGCCTCGACCAGGCCCCGGACGCGACGCTGGTCGTGATCGACTCCATCCAGACCATGTGGCTGGATGCGATCGACAGTGCCCCCGGCACGGTGGCCCAGGTGCGCGCGTGCTCTTTCGAGTTGATCCGCCATGCCAAGGCCGGGTCCTTCGCGCTCGTGCTGGTAGGGCACGTGACCAAGGACGGCGCCCTGGCCGGCCCGCGGGTGCTGGAGCACATGGTCGACGCCGTCCTGTATTTCGAAGGCGATCGTGGCCACCAGTTCCGTATCTTGCGCGCGGTCAAGAACCGCTTCGGCGCCACCGACGAAATCGGCGTCTTCGAGATGACGGACCGCGGCCTGGCCGAAGTGCCCAATCCGTCCGCCCTGTTCCTGGCGGAACGGCGTGGCAACGTCGCCGGCAGCGCGGTCTTCGCCGGCCTGGAAGGAACGCGGCCCGTATTGGTAGAGGTGCAGGCCCTGCTCGCCCCGAACCCCAGCGGGTCACCGCGCCGGTCGGTCATCGGCTGGGACAGCGGCCGGCTGTCGATGCTGCTGGCCGTGCTGGAAACGCGTGCCGGGGTCCGGCTGAATCAGACCGACGTCTATCTGAATGTCGCCGGCGGCCTGCGAGTCGTGGAGCCCGCGGCCGACATGGCGGTGGCGGCGGCGATTGCCTCAGCCGCGTTCGACAAACCGACCGATCCAGGCATGGTCTATTTCGGAGAAATCGGCCTCTCCGGCGAAATCCGTCAGGTTGCCCAGGCCGAGGCCCGACTGAAGGAAGCCGCCAAGCTGGGCTTCGATGCCGCGGCCTTGCCCAGGCGCGTCGCCCATGGCAGCCGTAAACTTTCCCCACCCGAGGGGCTGCGGCTGGAGGAAATCGGCCACATCGCCGACCTGGTCGCCAGGTTCGCACCGGAATCTTCTAAAACATGATGCATCACAGACGCTTGCGCTTGCCAAACTCGGGACCAGATCACGCCACATGAACAGATTGCTAAACGGATATCACCGCTTCCGCGCCACCGCCTGGCCCGACCGCAAGCGTCTGTTCGAGGAACTGGCCGACGCCGGCCAGCAGCCTCGGGTCATGGTGCTGTCCTGCGCCGACAGCCGAGTCGATCCGGGCATGATCTTCGATGCCGGACCAGGGGAGCTTTTTGTCGTCCGTAACGTCGCCAGCCTGGTGCCGCCCTACGCGCCCGACGCCGCCTATCACGGCACCAGCGCCGCCCTGGAATTCGGCGTACGCGTGCTGGAGGTCCATGACCTGCTGGTGATGGGCCATGCTTTGTGCGGCGGCATCCGCGCCTTGCTGACCGGCGTACCGCCCGAGGCCGGGGATTTCGTGGCCAGTTGGATTCGCCTGGCCGAACCCGCCCGCACCAGGGCGCTGGCCTGCGACGACGGCACCGACCTTCAACTCTGCTGTGAGCGGGAAGCGGTGAAGCAGTCGATCGAGAACCTGATGACGTTCCCCTGGATACGAGAGCGTGTGGAAGCCGGGACGCTCCGGGTCCAAGGCGCCCATTTTGATATCCGTTCCGGCGCGCTCAGCATGCTCGGCGCCGATGGCCAGTTCAGCGTCGTGCCGGGCCAGCCGAACCTCGAAGGCGCGTTCGGCTAGGGCCGACGCGCCCCAACCCGCGTTGGGGCGCCACATCCACCGGTCAGCGGAAGGCGGGCATCACTTCCTCGCCGAACCGGCGCATGGAGGCCATGTTCTGCGCGTGGCTCATGTCGCCGAAGCCGGTCTGGCACAGCAGATGCCGCACCCCGACATCCCGCAGTTCAGCCACCTGTTCC
>CANJSR010000065.1 GCA_947476855.1 Acetobacteraceae bacterium | reverse complement strand
GGTGATCCATGTTGGCGGCATCGGCATGGGCTCCACCGCCAAGCTGATCAACAACATGCTCGCCTTCTGCAACGCCGCCGCGGCGGCCGAGGCACTGATGATGGGCAAGCGTTCCGGCATCGACCTGAAGAAACTGGACGCGGTGATCCGCAACGCTTCGGGGATGTCGTCGGGCTACAGCAACATGTCGAACAAGGCGCTGAAGGGCGACTTCGCACCGACCTTCGCGCTCGACCTGGCCCACAAGGACCTGCGCCTGGCGATGGAAATGGCGGATGAGCTGGGCGTGCCCGGCATGATCGCACCGCAGGTACTGAACCTGATGCGGATGGCGCGCGGCATGGGCCTCGGGACATCCGACTCGAGCTCGGTAATCCGGGTCTATGAGACGGCGTTGAACGAGGAAGTGCGCGCCTGATCGGCTGACCAAGCCCCGCGGAACCGAGGTTCCGCGGGATCAGGTCGAAGAAGGACCGTTCAGCCCTTCGAGCCCATCCGCCCTTGCGACACACCGTTCGCATCGTAGCGGCTCGGCCAGATGTTCTGGGCTGGCACGCCGATCGCTTCTGCGATCAGCACTTCCAGGGCCGGCCAGCGTCGCTTCAACGCCTTGCCGGCCGCGGTCGGGTGGTAGCCGTTGGCGACCGACAGGGCCGCCAGGGAATTGCCGCGCTTTTTCAGCGCCGCCAGGACGTCGGCCGGATGCCAGTCTTCCTTCGCCGCCGCAATCGTGGTGTCGATCATATCGTTCATGCCCGTCGTGACCCCCAGCCAATTAATTGACCATTATCAAATCACGATGATACCCATTCAGGCACGCGTCAATCGAGAAAATGTCCGCATCACGACGATCTTGGCTTCCGGGGCGGGTTGACCTCCGGCGGCGCTTCCACGGGGGCGGATACCCCTCCTGTCTGGGGCGTCGGCTCCCGCCCTGACTGGCGGTTGACCACGTCGTTGATGCCGCCCGCCGCCTCGGCCGCGACGACCACGGCAATCTCTCCCCAGAACCCGTTCAGTGTCCCGGCCGGGATTTCGTTCAACTGCACGACCCGCCCACGCTCATCACCCTGGGCGTTCTTCACGTACCACTGGATCTCGACACGCTGCTGCTTGTTCGGGATCGGCACAATCACGACCTCTCCCTGGATAGTGAAGTCGGCGCCCACGGCGGTTGTCTGGATGACCGGGCCGTACTTCGCCAACTGGTCCCGCATCTGCCGGGTCAGCGACAGGTTCCCATCGCCCGGCGCGCCCTTGACGTCCGCCACCATCACCTTGGCCGGCCGGTTCAGCAGGCTGTTCGGGTTCGCCAGGTCCCGCGCCGTCCGGATATTGCCGAGGAGCGCCACGATCCTGGGGCTGACCTCGGCGGCCGAGGCCTGCAGCGTCTTCGGAGTCGCACCATACCAGGCTTCCAGCGGCACCGGCGCGCCCTCGACCGTGCCGACCTCCTCCCCGGCCGGATCACGTACCACAAACACTGGAACCACTCCATTCGCTCGCCGTTCGGCTTTCGTGAGCAACTGCCAGTCGGTGGTGCGCGGGGTGCGCGCCAAGGCCGGGACCTCGGCCGCCTGCAACGCGTCGGCCAGTTCGGTGGCGAGCGCGGCGCTCGCGGCTTCGGGCAGCATCGCGTTGGTGGGCGCGGGGATCGCCAGCATCGGGGACAGCGGCTGGACCAGCCGGCGCGCGTTCTCCCCCGGGTTGCCCCAGAAGGGCGCGGGAAGCCCGCCGCAGCCGGCCAGGCCGAGCGGAAGGAGGAAGGCGAAGAGGGGGAACAACCGGGATTTCATGGTGTCCCTTCAAGCAGAACGCCGCCCGGACCGCCAGCGAGTACGAACCCGGTGGCGGCTGGGCGGAAGCCTTCAGTCCCGCACCACCGGGCAGGTGTCGTCGCGCGACCAGTCGGAGAAGCTGTGATAGTACACCCGGACATTCCCAAACCCGGCCCGCACCGCGGCGGCGGCGGCCAACGCGGCGCGCCCGCCACCCTCACAATGGGTGACGATCCGGTCACTCTGCTGGAAGCCCACGCCTTCCAGCATGCCGCGCAGGACCGGGCCGGCATGGACGTGCCCGTTGGCCATCAGTTCCGTGTGCGACAGGTTGCGCGCGCCAGGCAGGCGGCCACCGCGCGGGTTCTTGCGCTGCTCCTCTCCGGAATGTTCCTTCGGCGTGCGTGTGTCGAAGACATGCGCCTGGGGCGGGCCGTCGACGATCTGGAGTTCGTCGCGCAGCGTGGTCCGCATCACCAGCCCGACCCCGCCCGAGCCGGCGCTGGCCTTGAACGGCGTGGTCGAAGCCGGGGCGCCGGCCGGCAGAGAGGCCCCCTGCATCGCCGGCCAGCCGCCATTGATGATGACCGCTCGGGCGCCGTAGTGCTGGAGCATGAACCAGACCCGCGCGGCGTTGGTCATGCCTCCATTGTCGAACACCGCCGCCAGCGTGCCGCCACCGAGACCCAGCGCGTCGATGACCTTTTCCCAGTGGCCGACCTCCTGGAAGCCGACATGGGCGGCCTTGGCGGCCGTGTCCCAATCGTCCGAGGCCACGCGGATGGCATTCGGCGCGGTCCCCGCCTCGAACGCCGCGGCATCGCGCGCGTCCAGGTAGCGGATCGGTCCCAGTCCTGGCAGGGCGGCGACTTCGACAAAGGGATCGGTTGTCATGGCGATCAGGCTCCTCCGGTTTTGCGGCGATCATAACGCCGATGCGGCGGGACCGGTATGCGAATCCCGTCCCCCACCGTCATCCCGGCCTTGTGCCGGGACCATTCGCGGCAGGGTGCTGGTGGTGGTCCCGGCACAAGGCCGGGATGACGGTGCGGGACAGGATGACGGTGGGGGCCGGGATGACGGTGAAGCAGCGGCCGAGCCTCCCCACGAGGTTCCGTCCCAACACCCAACGCCCCGTATCCAAACCCCACCCCATCCTGCTACGGCCCGTCCGTGCCAGATTTCTCCCTTGAACAAGCAGCCGGCGGCCGGGTGGCGGGCGTGGACGAAGTCGGCCGAGGCCCCCTCGCCGGCCCGGTCGTCGCCGCCGCCGTGGTCTTCCCGGCCGGCGTCCCTGCCGCATTGGCCCGCCTGCTGGACGACTCCAAGAAACTCAGCGCCCGCCAGCGGGACACCGCCTTCCTCGCCCTACGCGCCACGCCAGGCATCGAGTTCGCCATCGCCGCCGCCTCGATCGCCGAGATCGAGCGGCTGAACATCCTCCATGCCTCTCTCCTGGCGATGCGGCGCGCGGTGGAGCGACTGCCCATTCCGCCCGACAGCGCCCTGGTCGATGGCAACCGTCCGCCAGCGCTCGCCTGTCCGGTGCGCTGCGTCGTCGGCGGGGATGGGGTGTCGCTGTCGATCGCGGCAGCCTCGATCCTGGCCAAAGTGGTGCGCGACCGGGCCATGCTCCGGCTCGACCGGCGCTATCCCGGTTACGGCTGGGCGGGCAATGCCGGCTACCCGACCGCGACCCACCGCGCCGCGCTCCACCTCCTCGGCCCCACCCCGCATCACCGCCTGGGCTTCGCGGGTGTGGCGCCAGGGACTCGGTAGGGGAACGATTGTCAAGATTCACCTTCCGGACCGATTGACGCGACTTCCGACGGCCCGTCACGATAGCCCGACTCGTTATCAAGTCTGGGATTCCCCTTGTTGGACGTCTACCGCGAACTTCCGCTTGACCAGATCATGCGGGGCGACTGCATCGAGTTGATGCGGATGCTCCCCCCCGCATCGGTCCACTGCGTCTTCGCCGACCCGCCCTACAACCTGCAACTGCGGGGGGAGTTGCGGCGGCCCGACGACAGCCTGGTCGACGGCGTGGACGACGACTGGGACCGCTTCACCGATTTTGCCGCCTACGACGCTTTCACCCGCGCCTGGCTGACCGAGTGCCGCCGCCTGCTGCGCAAGGACGGAACGCTGTGGGTCATCGGCGCCTACCACAACATCTTCCGCATCGGCACGATCCTCCAGGACCTGGGCTTCTGGGTTCTGAACGACGTGATCTGGCGCAAGGCCAACCCGATGCCGAACTTCCGCGGCCGCCGGTTCACCAACGCGCATGAAACCCTGATCTGGGCCGCCCGCGGCCAGGACGCCCGCTACCGCTTCAACTACCAGGCGATGAAGTCGCTGAACGACGATATCCAGATGCGGAGCGATTGGTTCATCCCCCTGTGTACCGGAGAGGAGCGGCTGAAGAACGTCCACGGCCTGAAGCTGCACCCGACCCAGAAGCCCGAGGCGCTGCTGCACCGGGTCATGCTGTCCAGCACGCTCCAGGGCGATATCATATTGGATCCCTTCGCCGGCACCGGCACGACCGCCGCCGTGGCCAAGCGCCTCGGCCGCCATTTCATCAGCATGGAACGCCACCCGGCCTATGTGGAGGCCGCCCTCGCCCGCCTGCGCGACATCCGCCCCGTCGCCGGCACCGCCATGTCGATGATCCCGACCAAGCGCGATGTCCCCCGCATGCCCTTCGGCGGCTTCGTCGAGCGCGGCGTGATCGCCCCCGGCACCCGCCTGTTCGACCGCCACCGCCGCGTCAGCGCCGTGGTCGCCGCCGATGGGTCCCTGGTCGCGGGGGAACAGCGCGGCTCGATCCACAAGATCGGCGCCGCCCTGCAGAACGCGCCATCGTGCAATGGCTGGACCTTCTGGCATTTCGAGCGTGATGGGGCGCTGGTCCCGCTCGATATCCTCCGCACCGAGGCCGCGCCCGCCCCCTGATCCATTCGGCTTTCACCAAACCATCACCACGGTGCCATTGTCGGGTCACGACGCGCGCGCTATCGGAAGGCCATGGGGCATTCCAGCGGAGCACACATGAGCGGCATGGTCGGTCATCTCGCCCGTCGGCCAAAACTCCTGCAAGGGGGCGACGGGTTCGACGGCGGCCGCCTGCGATCGGATGAACGGAGCCTGGCCTCGGCCATGGCGCGCCGGATCAGGGTCGTCCGGCGCGGCCTGAGCGTCGTCGCCTGGACCCTGCCCTGCATGGCGGTCCAATCCCTCTGCCTCATCCTCCCCGGTCGCGCCAAGATCGCGTTCGCCCGTCTTTACTGGGCGATCTTCACCCGCCTGATGGGCATTCGCGTGCGGGTGATCGGAGAGCATCCGACCCGCGTGGACGGCCGCCCGATCGTGTTCGTCTCCAACCATACGTCCTGGGTCGACATCCCCGTGGTCGGCGGCGTGCTGGATGGCTGCTTCGTGGCCAAGGGAGAAGTCGCCGGCTGGCCGCTGATCGGCACCATCGCCCGCCTCGGCCGCACCGTCTTCGTCAGCCGCCAGCGGGTGACGACCGGGAAGGAACGCGACGTGATGCGCCAGGTGCTCGACCGCGGCGACAACCTGATCCTGTTCCCCGAGGGCACGAGCTCCGACGGCTGCCGCGTCCTGCCGTTCCGCAGTTCGTTCCTCGCCGTGGCCGAGGCGCGCCGCGACATTGACCCCTCCCACGTGCCGATCATCCAGCCGGTGTCGGTGGTCTATGACCGCCTGGGCGGGCTGCCGATCGGGCGGGCGTCGCGGCCGGTCTTCGCCTGGTATGGGGACATGGATATCGGTTCCCACTTCTGGCGGCTGGGGCAGAATCTGGGGCTGCGCGCCACGGTGGTGCTGCATGTGCCGATCGATCCGATCCTCTATCCGGACCGCAAGGCGCTGACCCAGGCCGTGTGGCTGACGGTCGCCAATGGCGCGGCGACCCTGCGGCAGAACCGCCCCCCCTCCCCCATCGCCTCCGAGCCCTACGGGCGTCCGCTGGGCGAGCATCCGATCGGCCAGCCCGCCATCGCGGTATGACGGACACCGTTCGGCCGGATTGCATCGGACCCCGCGCACATCCATGTTGACAGCACCCCGGTCCTGGCTGTCACAGTCGCGGAACCAAATGGAGCCCGTGTCGCGCCGTTGCGCTTGACCGCACACAGATTGCCGGCGATTCCTCCCGCCTCCCGCGCCAGACCGGTTCGGACAAGGCGGGCGGAGCATGGCTTATGACGGAACACGGACAGGTGACGACAGACTCGCGACCTTCAGCGACCACGACGACCGAGACCAACCGCAAGCGCCTGCACGTGATCACCTGGGGCTGCCAGATGAACGTGTATGACAGCGGGCGGATGGCCGATGTGCTGGCCCCGCTCGGCTATGCCCCCGCGGCCGAGGCCGACGGCGCCGACATGATCATCCTCAACACCTGCCACATCCGCGACAAGGCGGCCGAGAAAGTGTTCTCGGAACTGGGCCGGCTGCGGAAGGTGAAGGAAGCGCGGGAAGCCGTGGGCCAGCGCACCATCCTGGCCGTCGCCGGCTGCGTGGCGCAGGCGGAGGGGGCGGAAATCCTCGCCCGCGCGCCCTTCGTGGACATCGTCCTCGGCCCGCAGACCTACCACAAGCTGCCCGAGATGGTGGCCCGCGCCGCCCGCGCCGGCGGGGCCGTGATCGACACCGACTTCCCGCCCGAGGACAAGTTCGACCACCTGCCCGACGCCAGCGCGCCGCAGGGCGTGACCGCCTTCCTGACCATCCAGGAGGGTTGCGACAAGTTCTGCAGCTTCTGCGTCGTCCCCTATACCCGTGGCGCCGAATTCAGCCGCTCCGCCGCCGCCATCCTGAACGAGGCCCGCCGCCTCGTGGCGCAGGGCGCGCGGGAGATTTCGCTTCTCGGTCAGAACGTGAATGCCTGGCATGGGGAAGGGCCGGACGGGACAACCTGGGGCCTCGGCCGCCTGCTGCGCGTGCTGGCCGAGGCGCTGCCCGATACCCGCCTGCGCTATGCCACGTCCCATCCCCGCGACATGGATGATGACCTGATCGCCGCCCATGGCGAATTGCCGATGCTGATGCCTTATCTGCATCTGCCGGTACAGTCAGGGTCCGACCGCATCCTGTCGGCGATGAACCGCAAGCACACTGCCGCCGAATACCTGCGGATCATCGAACGGCTGCGGGCGGCGCGCCCCGACATCGCCTTCTCCTCCGACTTCATCGTCGGCCACCCAGGCGAATCCGAGGCCGATTTCGAGGCGACGATGGACCTGGTCCGTGCCGTCGGCTTCGCCCAGGCCTACAGCTTCAAGTATTCCTCCCGCCCCGGCACCCCGGCCGCCGGCGCGCCGATGCAGGTGGCCGAAGCCGAGAAGGACCGCCGACTCCAGGCCCTGCAAGCCCTGCTGCGTGAACAGCAGGCCGGTTTCTACGCCGGCTGCGTCGGGCTGACGCTGCCGATCCTGTTCACCGGCCCCGGCCGCCATCCCGGCCAGGTCGCCGGCCGGTCGCCTTTCCTCCAGCCCGTGCATGTCATGGGAAATTCAGATCTGATCGGACAGGAAGTTCTCGTCCGAATCACCGCCGCCCATCCAAACTCACTCGCGGGAACCCTCAGCCAGGAGAGACAGCGCGCTTGACCCACACCGCCAGCCAGGTGGCAACCACGTCCGAAGCGTCCGGCGGCAAGTCCGTCACCCTCCAATTTGGCGACAATCTGTTGTTGCCCCTGCTGCTGGGCGATCACGACCGGCATCTGGTGCGGATCGAGCAAGCGATGGGCGTGCGGTTGTCCTGTCGGGGCAACCGGGTGGCGATCACCGGCGACACGGCGCGGGTCGACGCCGCGCAGGGCATCCTGCAGGACCTGTGGCGCAAGCTGGAACGCGGCGAAAGCGTGGGGCGCGGCGAAGTCGAGTCCGCCATCCGCATGGCCGAACCGGAAACCGATCCGCGTTTGCCCCTGTCGGACATGCCGGCGATCCGCACCCGCCGCGGCGCGGTCGGCCCGCGCAGCCCGGGCCAGGTCGGCTACATGGAAGCCCTGACCAGCAGTGAGATGGTGTTCGGCGTCGGCCCCGCCGGCACCGGAAAGACCTACCTGGCCGTGGCGCAGGCCGTCGCCATGCTCCAGGCCGGCAAGGTGGACCGCATCGTCCTGTCCCGCCCGGCTGTCGAAGCCGGCGAACGCCTCGGCTTCCTGCCCGGCGACCTGAAGGAAAAGGTCGATCCCTACCTCCGTCCGCTGTATGACGCGCTGCACGATATGATGCCGGCGGACCAGGTCATCCGCCGCATGACGAACGGCGAGATCGAAGTCGCGCCACTCGCCTTCATGCGCGGACGCACGCTCGCCCACTGCTTCGCGATATTGGATGAGGCGCAGAACACGACGGCGATGCAGATGAAGATGTTCCTGACCCGCATGGGCGAAGGAACGCGTATGGTCATCACCGGCGATCTGACCCAGGTCGATCTGCCGTCGGGGGTTACCTCCGGCCTGCGCGATGCGTTGGATACGGTGGAGGGCGTGCAGGGCATCCGCGTCGTCCGCTTCGACAATCGTGACGTAGTGCGCCACCCCCTGGTGGCGCGCATCGTCGATGCCTATGATCAACGGGCCCTGGCCGTCGGCGACAAACGTCGCGAGGCCGGTCGGGGACAAGAGCAGAGACATGGAACCGGACAGTAGTAGCCCCGCGCAAGCGGGGATCCACGGAGACGTCAACGTCATCATCGCTGAACCGGCCTGGCGCCGGTTCGTGCCGCGCGCCCGGGCGATCGTGGAACGCGCCGCCGCCGCGGCGGGGGTCAGCGCGGATATCGTGCTGGCCGATGATCGGATGGTGCGGCGCCTGAACGCCCGCCATCGCGGCCGCGACAAGCCAACGAACATCCTGACGTATGAACAACCGGCGGCGGAACTGATCCTCGCCTTGGGTGTGATCCGTCGCGAGGCCGCCGCCATGGCGCGCCGTCCCGCCCATCACCTCGCCCACCTGGTCGTGCATGGCGCGCTGCATCTGCGCGGCATGGATCACGAACATCCCGGCGACGCCCGCCGCATGGAAATGCTGGAGGCCCGCATCCTGCACCGCATCGGTGTACCGAACCCCTGGAAACGCGCATGAGTGGCACCAAACCCAATCTCCTCGGCCGATTAAGCCAGCTTCTTGGCCGGCGGCAGACGGAGCATTCGGTCCGCGATTCGATCGCCGACCTGGTGCAGGAAGCCGCGTCCAGCCAGAACCCGGATGAACAGCCCGGCCTCGACCGGCATGAACGCGCGCTGATCGCCAATGTGCTGCGCCTGCGCGAAACCATGGCCGACGACGTCATGGTCCCGCGCGCCGACATCGTCGCCATGCGCGCCGATGTCACGCTGGCGCAGGCGATCGAGCTGATCCGCAACGACGGTCACTCCCGCCTGCCGGTCTACACCGAGCAGTTGGACGACGTGATGGGCATGGTCCACGTGAAGGACGTCTTCGCCTATTCCGGGCGGCCGGAGGCGTTTTCGATCGAGAAGATTCTCCGCAAGCCCCTGATGGTGGCCCCGCAGACCCCAGTGCTGGAACTGCTGCTGCAGATGCGCCAGGCGCGCGTCCACATGGCGCTGGTCGTGGATGAGTACGGCGGCATCGACGGCCTGGTGACCATCGAGGATCTGGTGGAGACGATCACCGGCGATATCTCGGACGAACACGACGACGTGGTGGCGCCGATGGTGACCGAGCGGCCGGATGGCTCCCTGGACCTGAACGCGCGCCTGTCGGTCGAGGATTTTGAGGAAAAAGTCGGCCGCGTCCTGACCGAGGACGAGCGCGGCGCGGATATCGACACCGTGGGCGGGCTGGTGTTCACCCTGGCCGGGCGCGTCCCGGCGCGGGGGGAGGTGATCAGCCATCCCTCCGGCTACGAATTCCGGATTCTGGAGTCCGACCCGAGGCGCATACGGCGGCTGCGTGTGCGCCGGACCGAGGTGATCACCGAGGACGCACCGCCTGGCGAGAAGTCGGCCGCGGCGTAGCGGGGAGTCTCCCGCGGGGGGGGTCCTTCTCCCCCTCCCCTTGAGGGAGGGGGTTGGGGGGAGGGGTGCTCGCGGCACGGACCTGGGGGTTACCCCCCTTTCTCCGAGCGGGTCCCGTGATTTCGAGGTCCGTGCGGCGGCTTACCCCTCCCCCAGCCCCTCCCTCAAGGGGAGGGGAGCGTTGTACAGACTACCCTGCCCCACCGCTGACTACCCTGCCCAACCCCTGACGAACCTGCCGCCACCCAGACAGCCTTGCCCGTTCCGAAGCCCCCGCCCCTGTCCCCGACCTACCCCGCCTTCAACCCCTTCCGTGCGATGAACTCAGGAAACGCGTCCTTCGCCTGCGCCCCCGGCAGAACGTTCTTCGTGTAGTTCTGCTCGATCGCCCACTGCGCCTCCAACCCCTCGCCCAGTTGCCGCAACAACAGCGCCTTCACCCCCAGCACCGAGCCTCGGTGGTTCGCCGCGATCATCCGCGCGATCTCCATCGTCTTCGTCCGTAGCTGCGCGCGCGGGACCAGGTGGTTCAGCAGCCCGATCCGGTAGGCCTCCTCCGCCTCGACCACCCGGGCCGAGAACAGCAATTCCTTCGCCATCGGCCAGCCGACCTGACTAGGCAGGGTCCAGGTGCTGTTGATCCGGCCATAGGCCGCGGCGAGGAAGCGGAACCGCGTCCCCTCGCATCCGATCCGCATGTCCAGCGACGAAGACAGCACTGCTGCCCCGCCATAGGCCAGCCCGTTCATCATCCCTATCGTGGGCTTGGCGGAGGTCGCGATCTCATAGTCCTGCCGCTCATCGCGCAGGGACGCCAGTTCAGCGTTCGAATACTTCGCGTCGTCGGAGAGTTGTTCCTGGATATCGCCGCCGGCCGAGAACGCGCGCTCTCCGGCGCCGGTGATCACGATGCAGCCGATATCGTCATCGGCATCCATCCGCCGGACCTCCTGGTGCAGTTCCTGCCCCAGCTTCCGGTTCATCGCGTTCAGCTTGTCGGGTCGGTTAAGCGTGATGATCCCCACGCCGTCCGCGATCTCGGTCAGGATATGGTCATAGGCCATGGCTTGTGTCCCCCCTGTGCTGGGCTTGCGGGGGAAGCCTCGGCCAAATCCCGGCCGGACGCAAAGACGGCGGTGGGTGAAATCCCCCGTACGGGTGGGGCAAATCCCCCGGACGCGCCGGCCCCAGCGGATTAAGACGGGAAAAAACCCTGCTGCTCCAGATGGATACCGTCCGCCGTCCGACAGATTGTTGCTGGCATCATGCTTGCAGCACGAACCGTTCAGGAACGGCCAGGCCGCCAGCGGAGAGCACCATGAGCACCACGACCATCGACAGCCACGAATACGACGTCTGGCCCGCGCCCGTGCGGGCCTTCCACTGGATCAACCTCGCGGCGCTGCTGTGCCTGATCGGAAGCGGCCTGTGCATCCTCTACGAGAACGAACTCTCGCTGCCGACCGCCTCACGCGTCAGCTTCAAGATCGTCCACAAATGGGCAGGCTATGTCTTCGCGATCAACCTGGTCGTGCGGATCGCCTGGGGCTTCCTCGACAAGGGCCATGGCAATCTCGGCCGAGTCCTGCCCTTCCGCCGCGGGTTCCTGGGTGAACTCCGCGCCTATCTGGGCAGCGGCATGACGACGCCCTATCTCGGGCTGAACCCTGTCGGCAGCCTGATGGTGACGGCGCTGCTGGTCCTGCTGCTGGCGCAGGCGGGAACCGGGATCATCCTGGCCGGAACCGATCTGTACCACGGCCCCTTCGGCGACTACTTCGCCCGCTGGGTGGCGGCACCCGGCGTCGACATCGCCACGCTCGTGCCCGGAGACCGCAATTCGGCGAAGATCAGCAAGGAGGGCATGGCCGCGATGCGTGCCTTCCGCACCCCGATCGTCACCACGCATCTGTGGGTCTTCTACGCCATCCTGATCTGTTCGGCCGGCCATGTCGGCGGCGTGATCTGGGTGGAGTATCGCAAGCGGAGCAACGTCATCTCCGCCATGATCACTGGGCGGAAACGGGTGGAGGGCGTCCCCGCCGACCACCGCCCCCGCTGATCCCATCACGCCGGCTGGATTGATTCCAGCCAGCGCGCGGGTCTGCTACTGCATCGAAATGACGACGGCGTCCCCGCCGAGGGACAGCATCAGGCCGGTCCGCTTGGCCTTCAGGCGCAGGATCACCCCGGCCTCGTTCTGCATCCAAAGCTCTCCGCCGCTCGCGGTGCCGGCCGCGAAGCCATAGCGGCCCTGGGCATAGGCGCCCGGGAAGGCCGCCAGGTTGGGCAGGCGGTAGACCTCGCCCTCGGCATCAAGGGTGGAGGCGCCGATGCCGCCCACGCCCAGGCCGCCGATGTTGAATTCGTGGGTCCGGCCGCGATAGGTGATGGTGCCGGTGCCGCCGCCGCCGCTTGCCAGGTAGGCGATCTGGACCTGGTGCATGGTGACAGAGGCGTCCGGCGTCAGGCCGGCGATCGCCTCCGGCCCAAGCTTGACGCTGCCGCCACAGCCGGTGAGGCCCAGGGACATGGCAACCGCCATCACCAGACCGAGAAATCCTTGCTTCATGGGTAGATGGTCCTTTTGACCGTATGATGCTGCCAGGGATTTGTGGACCAGTTTCGGAACAAGCGAAACCCTGCCCGTCACCGTCCCAGGGACGCCCCCGCGATCGTGAAGACCACCCCGATCATCTGGTCGACCAGCACGAAATACATCGCCAGCAACGGCCCCGTCCGCAGAGTCAGCCGGACCGCGTACCACTCCAGCCACAGCGCCCAGACCGTCACCACGACCTGGGACACCTGGTCCAGCAGCGGCGGCGCCCCCAGGACGCCCGGCACGGTGCCCACCAGGACCATCACGTTCGCCAGGACGTTGCACCAGTTGTAGGTGACCAGGAACCGCGGCCACAGCGCCTCCCGCCCCAGCCGGTCGGCCAGCCGGGACGAAATGATCACGAAGGACAGCCAACTGACGGCATAGACCAGCAGGTCGAGCGTCACGATCCGCGCCGCATCGGCGGGCACGCCCGTGCCGTTCTCCCAGTTCAGGAAACGCAGCGCGACGATCGGCGGCACCGCCACCGCCATCGCGAAGAAGCTGCGAGTGACGTCGGACGGCTCCGAGCGCAGCAGCGCGACGCCGTCCGTCCGGCCTTGCGCCAGCAGAACGACCGCGTGCAATCCGCTGACCGAGGGACCCGCGCTCATGCACGCAGCAGGGCGGCGATGAAGCGCGGCACCAGCACGACAAGCGACGTAGCGACATGCACCGACAGCACCAGCATGATCGCTCGGCCGGACGACACGCCCAGGCCATGCCGGGTCAGGAACCAATGCAGCCACAGGGCATAGATGCCGAGCAGCCCGACGACGACGACAGCGGCGTCGCGCCCGCCGGCCCCGCCGATCACGAACAGCCCGACCATCGCCACCATCAGCAGGCCGAACTGGCACCAATTGAACGCGGTGGCGAAGCGCAGCCACGCCTCCTCCCGCCCCCAGGCGCGGGCCAGCGCATGGGTCAGCACCGGCGGCACCAGCAGGGCCGCGACCGAGGCCGCAGCCTCCAGCAGGAAGCGCCCGAAGCCCGGGTCCTTCTGCGTCATCAGGCTGCTCAGCAGCGGGACGACGATCAGCGGGATCAGGCTGGTGATGAAAGCCCGCGGCGTGTCGCCGAACTGCCGCAGCGCGGCCGGGCGCCCCAGGGCAACCCCCACGATCGCGCGGATCGTGTTGCCGATGGACAGATCGGGCTCGGGTGGCGGGCCGCTCATGGCGGGTGCATCACGCGAGGAACGACGCGATCACGCCGCGATAGATGCGGGCCAGGTCGCGCATCTCGGCGACCGGGACCCTTTCGTCGGTCTGGTGCATCGTGGCGCCGACCAGGCCGAACTCGGCAACCGGGCAGTAATTGGCGATGAAGCGAGCATCGGACGTGCCGCCGCCGGTGTCCAGCTTCGGCTCCACCCCCGTCGCGTCGACGATCGCGCCGCGCAGGATATCGACCAGCGGACCGGGCTTGGTGACGAAGGATTCACCGCTGGTGGAGGATTCGAGGTCGAAGCGTTCGGCATGCTGGGCAATGGTCGCGCGCACCCATTCGGTCAGCGACTTGCCGGAATGCTTGTCGTTGAACCGGATGTTCAGTGCCGCGCGGGCCGAGGCGGGGATGACGTTGGTCGCCGTGTTGCCGACATCCATGCTGGTGATCTGCAGCGACGAAGGTTCGAACCAGTCCGTCCCGGCATCGACGGGGGCCGCCGTCAGGGCCGAGACCGCGCGGATCAGGCGATGGACCGGATTGTCGGCGCGATGCGGATAGGCGACGTGGCCCTGGGTGCCGAAGATCTCGATCTTCATGTTGACGCTGCCGCGCCGGCCGATCTTGACCATGTCGCCCAGCGTCACCGGGCAGGTCGGCTCGCCGACCAGGCAGAAATCGGGGATCTGGTCGTTGGCCTTCATCCATTCCAGCACCTTGACGGTGCCGTCGACCGCCGGGCCTTCCTCGTCCCCCGTGATCAGGAAGCTGATCGAGCCCTTGGGCTTTCCATCGGCCAGATGCTGCGCCACGCCGGCCACGAAGGCGGCGATTGCCCCCTTCATGTCGCAGGCGCCGCGCCCGTACAGCACGCCGTCATGCACGGTCGCGCCGAACGGATCAAACCGCCAGTTGGCGCCTCCGACCGGCACGACATCGGTATGGCCCGCGAAGCACAGATGCGGGCCTTCCGTGCCGAGACGGGCGAAGATGTTGTCGATCTCTCCGTATTTCAGGCGGGTGACT
>CANJSR010000064.1 GCA_947476855.1 Acetobacteraceae bacterium | reverse complement strand
CAGATCGACGAAGTGATCCTGGTCGGCGGCATGACCCGCATGCCCAAGGTGATCGAGGCGGTGAAGGCCTTCTTCGGCAAGGAACCCGCCCGCAACGTCAACCCGGATGAGGTCGTGGCGATCGGCGCCGCGGTGCAGGGCGGCGTGCTGGCCGGCGACGTCAAGGACGTGCTGCTGCTGGACGTGACGCCTCTGTCCCTCGGCATCGAGACGCTGGGCGGCGTGTTCACCCGCCTGATCGACCGCAACACGACCATCCCGACGAAGAAGAGCCAGGTCTTCTCGACCGCCGACGACAACCAGGGCGCGGTGACCATCAAGGTCTACCAGGGCGAGCGCGAAATGGCGGCCGACAACAAGCTGCTCGGCAATTTCGACCTGCAGGGCATCCCGCCCGCCCCGCGCGGTGTCCCGCAGATCGAGGTGACCTTCGACATCGACGCCAACGGCATCGTGTCCGTCCAGGCGAAGGACAAGGCGACCGGCAAGGAACAGCAGATCCGCATCCAGGCCTCGGGCGGCCTGAATGAGGCCGACATCCAGCGCATGGTGAAGGAAGCCGAGGCGAACGCCGAAGCTGACAAGCAGCGGCGCGAGGCGGTCGAGGCCCGCAACGCCGCCGAGGGCCTGGTCCATCAGGTGGAAAAGAACCTGAAGGAGCACGGCGACAAGCTCGGCGCCCAGGAAAAGGGTGAGGCGGAAGCGGCCATCGCCGCCGCGAAATCGGCGCTGGAAGGCACCGACACCGAAGCCGTGAAGCAGGCGACGGAACGGCTGTCCCAGGCCGCGATGAAGATCGGTGAGGCGATGTACAAGGCCGAACAGGCCCAGCCCGGCGGCGACGGCCCGCAGGGCGGTCCGGGCGGCAAGCCGGACGACAAGGTCGTCGACGCCGAGTTCGAGGAAGTCGACGACAAGAAGAAGAAGCAGGGCTGACCAGGTCGGTCGGTTCGATGACGCGATCGCGCCCGTGCTTCCCCGAAGCCGGGCGCGAACCATGTAGGGTGTATCGGCGGCGCAGGGGCCATCCATGCCCGCCGATGCCAGAGCCAAGAGGCTGAGATGGCCAAGGAAGACTACTACGCGACATTGGGTGTCGCCCGCGAAGCCAGCGCCGATGACCTGAAGAAGGCCTACCGCAAGCTCGCGATGAAATACCACCCCGACCGTAATCCGGGTGACACCCCGGCCGAGGCGAAGTTCAAGGAAGCCTCCGAGGCCTACGAGGTCCTCAAGGACGACCAGAAGCGCGCCGCCTATGACCGGTACGGCCACGCGGCGTTCGAACAGGGCGGCCCGGGCGGCGGCGGTGGCTTCGATTTCTCCGGCGCCGGCGACCTCGGCGGCATCTTCGACCAGATGTTCGGCGAGTTCATGGGACGCTCCGGCGGCCGCGGCCGCACGCGCGGCGGGGCCGATATCCGCCAGCAGGTCGAGATCGACCTGACCGAGGCCTTCAGCGGCACGAAGGTGAACCTGCGCGTTCCCACCCGCGTGAAATGCGACGCGTGCGAGGGCACCGGGTCCGAAGACAAGACGCGCGGCAACGATACCTGCGGCACCTGCCAGGGCTCCGGCAAGGTGCGTGCCCAGCAGGGCTTCTTCCTGATCGAGCGCACCTGCCCGACCTGCGGCGGCCAGGGCCGCGTGATCCGCAATCCCTGCCGCGTCTGCCGCGGCGCCGGCACGCAGCAGCGGGAACGGACGCTGCAGGTCTCGATCCCCGCCGGTGTCGAGGACGGCACGCGCATCCGCCTGCAGGGCGAAGGTGAGGCTGGCGGCGCTGGCGCGCCCAATGGCGACCTGTATGTCCATGTCGCCGTCCGCCCGCATGAGATGTTCCAGCGCGAGCAGGCGCATCTGCTGATGCAGGTGCCGCTGCGGATGACCCAGGCGTCCCTCGGCGGCGATGTCGAGGTGCCGGTGATCGATGGCACCAAGGCGAAGGTGAAGATCCCCGCCGGCACGCAGACGGGCGATCAGTTCCGGCTGCGCGGCAAGGGGTTCTCGGTCCTGCGCAGCAGCGCCCGGGGCGACATGATCATCCAGGTCCTGGTGGAAACCCCCCGCGACTTGACGCCGCGCCAGCGGGAATTGCTGGAGCAGTTCGAGGCGGAATACGCCAAGGACGCCAAGGGCAGCCCGGAGAACGAAGGCTTCTTCGCCCGCATGCGCGACTTCTTCGAGGGCGGAAGAAGCTAGGGTCCCCGTCGCCTGGGGACTGCCTCGCGCGGTTGCCCAGGCGAAACCTGGAACACGTCCTGTGCCGCGTTCCGAACCACGGCCGTCACCGGGTCAGGCGGAACGGCCGTTCCGCCCGATCATGCATGGCGAGGCGCCAGCCCGGCATCCCGCCTGTATTGATCATATAGTCCGAGCAATGCCTGCTCGACGACCGGCGCGGCCGTCCGGCCTGGGCTGATGAACGGCAATTCCCGCACCCGCGCCTCAAAGAAGCCATCGCCCAGGCGAGGTTCCACCAGGCGATCTCCCCACTCACGGAACAAGGCGTCGTGCAGCGCCCGCAGGCGGGCAGCCTTGTCGTCCACGGTCATCACACGGCGTCCCGGCTCGATCATCTTCCCGATCCGTTCCCGGTCCGCTTCCTCCACATACCGCATGAACCAACCGCTGGGAGCGGAGCTGCGCCGTTCCCCATGCTTGCGCGCAAGCGCGTTGATGCCCCGGATCATCTCGGTCTCTGGTGTCGACAACGACTTGTTCTTCGACTGTGCCAGCGATTCCGGCTGCTCATCCAGCAGCGACCGGTGCGCGGGAAGGAACGCCTCGAAGAAATGGTGCGCGAGGTTCATCCCGGAATCGATGATGTTGCTGTACGACGCGATCGAAATGCGGTCCCGTCCGAACACCCGCGCATAGGCATCGAGCTTCAACCCGAAATTGACCGCGGCATAGCGGGCGGGTTCCAGCAACAGCGGACGAAGGTTCTCGGGCATGGTCTCGACAATGCCGCCCCGTACCAGGGTCTGCCAGTGCGACGGAAGGTAGTCGGACCATCGCCTGCAGTAGAAGACGATCGAGACCTCCGCCCCTTTCAGCAATGAACCCAGCAGGGCCACGTCCGGGCCACGCAGCGTGCTCAATCCCTCCGCCGAGAGCAGGATTTCGGAAAATCCAGATTCCTTGATCTCCGCGAAATCCCGCGTCAGGCTGTCGACGGCGCCGGCCATCAGGTCGATCGGCAGTTGATGATGTCCGGGCTGATGCGGCAGTCGATGCCACGTATCGGGCTCCAGCACCCCCCGTTCCCGCAAGGCCGGTGCCAAGGTCCGGAAAACGGTCTGTAGGAAGGTTGTACCTGTCTTATGCGCGCCGACATGCACAATAAACCGGGGAACAGACATAAATACGCACCTTGAAACGCCGCGGATAGCCATCAATCAGCGACTG
This sequence comes from Acetobacteraceae bacterium, assembly GCA_947476855.1. Next base: position 11,204 of record CANJSR010000064.1, on the reverse strand, counting down.
CATCGTAGCGGAACCGTTGCCTCGGAGGAATAGCAACCTGCATCCCCGCCCCGGTGGACTCCCGCCGCCTTTCGCGCAAACAGTAGCGCAACATCTTGCGACCGGAGGAAACCACATGACCCGCCAGGAACTGCGCGCCCAGGGATCGGCCACGCTCCAGACCCTGTTCGGTTCGGCTGAACAGACAAGCGGCCTCGCCAACCTGCTGACCGAGCCGGTGTTCGGCGGCGTCTGGAACCGCCCGGGCCTGGCCCGCGCCGACCGGATGCTGTGCACCATCGCGGCGCTGGCGACCGGCCCACGTCTGCGGGCGCTGCGCCGGCATCTGGCGGCCGGTCTCGACCTAGGCCTGAGCGCCGAGGCGATCCGGGAAATCCTGGTCCAGGCCTCGCTCTATGCCGGCTTCTCGGCCGCCGAGGACACACTTGCGCTCGCGGCCGAAATCTTCGCCGAACGCGGCATCCCCTTCCCCGCCGACCCGCCCGAGGATGTGTCGCTGGAAGAACTGACCCGCCGCGGCACGGAACTGATGGGCGCCCTGCATGGCGACCGCGCCCGCCAGGGCTATGCCTCGGCCGACAACCCGATCACCGGGGCGCTGTATCCGACCGCGATCCAATATGGGTATGGGGAGATCTGGTTCCGCCCCGGCCTGGAACGCCGCCAGCGCGCTCTTGTCGCGGTCGCCGGCTTCACCGCGCTGCGTCTGCCGGAACAGGTCGCAAAGTTCGGCCAGTCGGCGCTGAACATGGGCCTGTCGAAGACCGAGGTCGTCGAGGCGATCATCCAGACCGCGCCCTATACCGGCTTCCCGCCCGCCCTGAACGCGCTGGGCGCGATCAGCGCGGTGTTCAAATAGCCAACGCTGGCCGGAGGGCGTGCATGCCCCCCGGCCATCCGAGGAACAATCAGTCCAGCAGCCAGGGCGACGCGCTGGCCTGCGCGATCTGGCGGACCTGCTGCAACAGGCCGGGGCCGACCGGAATGCCGTTCTCCATCCGCTGCTTCGCATAGGCCCATTGCGGATCGCCGGCGACCATCACCGGCTTGCTCGGGTCGATCGGCGTCGTCGCCCGCAGATCGCCGCAGAACTGTGCGACGTCCTTCTGGAAGTCGTCATCATCGCGGAACAGGCCCGGGTCGATCGCCATGAAGAAATGGCCGATATCCATGCCCTGCGGCTTCTTGGTGTGCTCGGGGTCGGTGATCAGCGTCGCCCCCGACAGGCACGATCCCAGGATGTTCACCATCGCCGACAGGCCGTAGCCCTTGTACGACGAATTCTCGGGCGAACCACCCAGAGAGGTCAGGAACCCGCCCTTTTCCTTGGCGACGAGCGGATCGTTGGACGGGCGCCCCTCGGAATCCAACACCCAGCCATCCGGCGTCGGCAGATTTTCGTTCGCCTTGTTGCGGATGCGGCCGGCGGCAACCGTGGTCGTCGCCATATCCAGCAGGAAGGGTACGCCATCGGCGGACGGCGCGGCGAACGACCAGGGATCGGTGCCCAGCCGCGCCTGCTTGCCGCCGGTCGGCGCCACCTGGATGCCGGATGCCGAGGTCCCGGCCATCCCGATCAGCCCGGCCTTCGCCGCCATCAGCGTATAGTAGCCGGTCGCGCCGAAATGGGCCGAGTTCCGCACGGCCACGACCGCCATGCCGACCTTCTTCGCCTTGTCGATCGCCACGTTCATCGCGAAATGCGACGGCACATGGCCGAGCCCACCGCCGGCATCGACGAGCGCGGAAACCGGCGACTCGCGCACGATCTTCGGCTGCGCCTTCACATTCGCTCGGCCGGACTTGTGGAGCTGATAGTAGCCGGGGATCATCGACATGCCGTGGCTGTCCACGCCGTGCAGGTCGGCCCAGCCGAGAATGTCGGCGGTGACCCCGGCATTGTCCTCGGGCATGCCCCAGGAAGCGAGGATGGCCTTGAGCTGGGCGTGATGCTTGGCGTAGGGGGCGGGCATGGACGTCTCCTGTTGGGGTTGCCGCAAAGTCGCGCGAAGCGGGGGGCTTCGCAAGAGCGTGCATGACCCACTTCAACAATCCGGCCAGCCGGGCCACACTCGGCCCCGAGAAGACGGAGGAGACGCCCCATGGCCGACGGACAGGCCCTGCTGAACGCACGCTATGGCATGGACATGCCGAATGTGGAGGTTCCCGACCCGATCGCGCCCTTACTCGATCGGCGCGTGGTGCGGCGCTATACCGACCAGGACATCCCCGACCCGCTGCTGGACGGGCTGCTGGCCGCGGCGCAGTCGGCCCCGGCCAAGTCGGACCTGCAGCAATACTCGGTCGTGGTGATGCGCGACAAAGCCCGTATCAAGCAAATCGCCGACTGGATCGGCACCATGGACTGGATCGCCACCGCGCCCGTGTTCCTGGTCTGGTGCGGCGACATGCGGCGCGGCCAGCGGCTGTGCGACATGCACAACATGCCCCATGCCAACAACAACATGGACACGTTCCTGAACACCGCCGTCGATTGCTCGCTTGCGATGGCGCAGTTCATGGCGGCGGCCGAGGCGGTGGGCCTCGGCACCTGCCCGATCTCCTACGTCCGCTCCCACATCGAACGTGTGTCGCCTTTGCTGGGCCTGCCCAACGGCGTCTATCCGGTCGCGGGGCTGAGCGTCGGCTGGCCCGTCTTCCGCCGCCCGACCTCGATGCGCCTGCCGCAGTCGATCGTCGTGCACCGCGAACGCTACGACGACAGCGCCCTGCCGACCGAGGTCGCGGCCTATGACGAACGCCGGCGCGCCCGCGATCCCGTCGCGGCGTCGGGCCTGAAGAACAACGACGTGCATCCCCCGCGCGAAGGCGTGGGCTGGAGCGAGAACGTCGCCCGCCAGCTTTCTGTGCCGGAACGGTTCGGCTTCCGCACCTATCTCAAGACCAAGGGGTTCGACCTTGCCTGAAGATCATATCCGCCACGCCCCCCTGATCGACCAGCACGAGGCGCAGCGCCCCAGGACCGTCCGCGCCCGCCACGCCGCCAGCCTGATCGTCTATCGGATGGCCCGCGGCGAGGCCGAGATGCTGATGGGCATGCGCGGCAAGCGGCATGTGTTCATGCCCAACCGCCTGGTGTTCCCGGGTGGGCGGGTGGACGCGGCCGATCTGTCGACGCCGGCCGCGACGCCGCTGGCCGAACACACGGAACGTCATCTCCGCCGACAGGCGAATGAGAAACTGGCCCATGGCCTGGGCATCGCCGCCGCGCGCGAACTGCTGGAGGAAACCGGGCTGTCGCTCGGCGAACCCGCGAGTCTGAGCGGTCTGTGGTACCTGGCCCGCGCGGTCACCCCGCCGAACAGCCCGATCCGCTACAACGCCCGCTTCCTGGTCGTCAGCGCCGAGGAGGTCAGCGGCGAACTCGGCGGCGACGGGGAACTGGACAACCTGCGTTACTTCGGGATGCGGGAGGCGATGGAGCTCGACCTGGCGGTGCCGACCCGGCGGGTGCTGGAACGGTTGCAGGTCTGGCTTGAAATGTCCGAGCAGCAGCGGATCGACATGATCCACACGCCGGTGCTGAAGAAGGACAAGGGCTGGGTGATGGAGTAGGGCCGGCGGCGACCGGTCTTTCCTGTATCGTCATTCGGGCTTCGCCATCGTCATCCCGGCTTCCCCACAGTCGTCATCCCGGCCGAAGGGCCGGGACCCACGACTGCCCCCTGTTGCTGGCACCCAAGCCGTGGATGGTGGCCCTGCGGCCACCACGACGGAAGAAGGCCCCCCTCAATCCCGGTACAAATCCGCCCGGGTCGGCGGTAGTTCCGCCGGCCCCTTCACCCGCTTCGACGCCAGGGTCTGATAAATCCCGACCGTATTCCGCTCAAACGCCAGCGAACACCCCGCCAGATAGGCCAGCCAGAGCCGCGTCTTCACGCTGCCGACCTCGGCCTCCGCTTCCGTCTGGCGCGCGCGCAACCGGTCGTGCCACATCCGGCAGGTGCGGGCGTAGTGTTCGCGCCAGGCCTCGACATCATGCACCTCGAACCCGAAGCGTTGCAGGTTGGCGGCCGACATTCCGATGTGATCCAGCTCCCCGCCCGGAAAGATGTAGCGCACCAGCGCGGCGTATTCGCGCGCGCCCTTGCGGAACGCGCGATCATCCCGCTTGGCAGACCGAGCGATGGCATGGTGCAGATACAGGCCGCCAGGGCGAAGCAGCCGGTTGACCGCCTTGAAATACTTCGGGTGGTTGTCGATGCCGACCTGCTCGAACATGCCGATCGAGCTGATCTTGTCGAACGGTCCGTCCATATCGTTGTAGTCACGCAATTCGATCGTGACGCGATCCTCCAGCCCCTCGCGCGCCACCCGCTCCCGCGCAAGTTGGGCCTGCTCGACGGAAAGCGTGACGCCGGTGGCGTGCACGCCGTAGTGGCGGGCGGCGTGACAGATCAGCGCGCCCCAGCCGCAGCCGATATCCAGCATCCGTTCCCCTGGTTTCAGGCGCAACTTCCGGCACACCATGTCGAGCTTGTTGCGCTGCGCGGTTTCCAGATCGTTGTCCCAATCATGGAAATAGGCGCAGGTATAGACCATGCTGGGATCGAGAAAGAGGCCGTAGAACCGGTTCGACACGTCATAGTGATAGGCGACGTTGGTCTGGTTCGACGCGGCCGACCCATCCATCGGCGCCTTGTCGCCGCGCACCGTTTCCAACGGGAACGGACCGCCGCGCGACACCAGCAGGAACGGCGCCAGCGTGCGGACGAGATCCCGCTTACCGAGTCCCTTCAGCATCGCCTTACTGCGCACGGCGGGCCGTTGCGCGACCAGATCGAAGATGGATCCGTTGCGGATATCGACCCGGCCGGACACCCACAGATTGGCGAGCGTATCGACATTCGGCCGGCGCAGCAGGGCCGCGACCACGCCCTCATCGGCGATGACGACCGCCAGCGCGTCGGCGGGCAGGTCGGCCGGCACCGTCGTGCCGTCCCACAGCACGAAGCCGAAGGACATGCTCAGCCGCTGGCGAACCTGGGTCAGCAGGCGGCGGAAGGCATCAAGCCTTGATCGGGCGCTCATGCGCGAACTCCGGTTCCCGAATCGCTCGCCCGGAGCGTGGGTTTCATTCGGATGGATGGGAAACGGCCCTATGCACCATGTGACAGCGGCGCTCAATCACGGCCTGGCGCGGGATTCCCTGGCGCGCCGGATCGTGCCACGCTGCGGGTGGAACGAAGCAGGAGCGCGTCCGATGCCCCTCCGCCTGACCCAGGCCCAGGCCGACCAGTATCACCGCGATGGATTCTGCGGCCCGATCCCGGTGCTGAGCCCCGAGGAGGTGCGGGAACTCCGCGCCGACCTGGAGACGTTCGAGGCGGCGCAGGGCCATCCGCTGGATTTCCCCGAGCGTTCAAAGCCCTATCTGCTGTTCCATTGGGCGGACGCGATCGTGCATCACCCCGCGGTGCTGGATGCGGTGCAGGACGTGATCGGGCCGGACATCCTGGTCTACCACACCACCGTCTGGATCAAGGAGGCGCGCAGCGACGCCCGCGTCTTCTGGCACCAGGACGATGCCTATTTCCACCTCGACCCACCCGAGCAGGTCACAGCCTGGGTCGCGCTGTCCGAGGCCTCGGCGCAAGAGGGCTGCATGCGGATGATCCCTGGCAGCCATCGCGCGGGCCTGTGGGCGCACAGCGACAAGCCGGTGGCCGAGAGCCTGGTGCGGCGCGGCCAGAACATCGGCGATCACCTGACCGACGATGACGGCGTGCTGTTGCCGCTGCATGCCGGTCAGATGTCGTTTCACAACACCCATACCGTGCATGCCTCGGGGCCCAATCGCGGCGACGACCGCCGCATCGGGCTTGGGGTCAGCTACATCCCCGCCCATGCGCGCCCGCTGACCGAGCCTCGGTCCAGCGCGCTGCTGGTGCGGGGGCAGGACCGGTTTCGCCATTTCCACCCGGAGACACGGCTGGGCACGCCCCTCAGCGCCGAGGCGCGGGCGGCCCATGCGCGATCCTATGACCTATATATGGCGGCGACCGGGATCGCCCGCTAACCGCTCGTCTGCCGCAGCGCGTCGGTGAACGCCGCCGTCACCTCATCGCCGAAGCAGGCGAAGATCACCTGCTCGATCGACGCCTCCTTCGCGAGGAATCCGGCGACCGTGCCGATCGCGATACGGGCGGCGTCGGGGATCGGGTAGCCATAGACGCCGCAACTGATCGCCGGAAAGGCGATGGTCCGCGCCCCATTTGCCACGGCTAGGCGCAGGCTTTCGCGGTGGCAGCTTGCCAGCAGGTCCGGCTCTCCCCGCGTGCCATCGTCGTAGATTGGCCCGACGGTGTGGATCACGAAGCGGGCCGGCAGGCGGAAGCCTGGGGTGATCTTCGCCTGCCCGGTCTCGCAGCCACCCAGGGTGCGGCATGCCGCCAAAAGATCGGGCCCGGCGGCGCGGTGGATCGCGCCATCGACGCCGCCGCCCCCCAGCAGGGAGCGGTTGGCCGCGTTCACGATCGCGTCGACCGCCAGTTTCGTGATGTCGGCCTGGACGACCTCGATTCTCGCCACCGATGCCTCCTCAGATCCATTTCCGCCAGCGGAACAGCAGCAGCGGCACGATCGTCGACACCACGATCAGCCCCAGCCCCCAGGCATAGCCCCAGGCCCAGTCGAGCTCGGGCATCGCCCTGAAATTCATCCCGTAGATCCCGGCGATCAGCACCGGCGGGATGCCGGCGACCGAGGTAATCGTCATCACCTTCATCAGGTTGTTCTGCGCGATGTTGATGAAGCCCAAGGTCGCGTCCAGCATGAACTGGAGCTTGTCGTTCAGGTGCGTCGCGAAGTCGCTGACCGAGGCGATATCCCGCCGCAGCGTGCGAAGGCGCGCGCGAACGTCCTTGGAGAGCCAGTCGGCGGCGACGGTGTCGACATAGGGAACGATGCGCGCCGCGGCGACCTGCGTGTCGCGGATATGGGAGATCAGGTCGCCGATCGTGCCGAGTTCCCGCAATGTGTTGCGCAGCCGCTGGTCCTCATCCCGCCGCCCGCCGCCGCCGGTGGCGCCGAGGCGGAAGATGCGGGTCGAGATTTTCTCGAGGTCCGTGCGGATGCCTTCCAGCGCGTCGGCCTGCCGGTCGATGATCGCTTCCATCAGTCCGACGAAGATGTGGGACGGCGTTTCCCACGCCGTTTCCCCCCGCGCGAGCTGTTCGGCGTAGGTGTCGAAGCTCCGGCTGCCGGCGAAGCGGAGGGTGATCAGCCGCTCGGGTCCCAGGACGAAGCCGATCGCGACGCCGCGCGGGCCGTCCGCCATGCTGATGATCGGCATGTTGAGATAGACCAGCCCGTTGCGGGTCGAGAGGCGGCTGGACGATTCGATTTCGTTGATCACCGCCTCATTCGGCAGGTCGGCGCCGGTCGCGGCCCGCACGCGCTCGATCTCCTCGGGCGTGGCCAGCATGAGGTCGATCCAGGGTGCCTGGCGCAATGCCGCCGTGGAGGCGGTCGGCTCCAGCCGCCGCGGCTTGCCCTGTTCGCCGATGAACGCGGTCAGCATTCGGTTCGCCTCTCCGCCCTGGTGATCGAAACCCGCGCCGTGGACCAGGGCGGATCAGTTCCCGGTTTCCCGCGCCGGCAAAATCGGCTACGACCCCGGGCCAACGCCAACCGGGGCAGGACCAGGATGCGCTTTACCATCGACCGCATCGACCACATCGTGCTGAACGTCAAGGACGTGGAGATTTCCGCCGCCTGGTACCAGCGCGTGCTGGGCATGGAGCGCGAGGATTTCGGCGCCGAGGGGCGGACCGCGCTGAAGTTCGGCGGCCAGAAGATCAACCTGCGGCCCGCGGATCACGACCTCGGGTCCTGGATCACGGGGGCCAATACCGGCGCCGGGGCGGGCGATGTGTGCTTCATCACCGCCATCCCACCGATGGACGTCGTGGCCCACCTGCATGATTGCGGCGTCATGATCGTCCAGGGCCCGATCGAGCGGGCGGGTGCGCTTGGCCCCATCCAGTCGGTCTACTGCCGCGATCCCGATGGGACGCTGGTTGAGATCGCGTCCTACCAGTCCCGGTGATGTTCGGCTCGATTCTGAACGACTCGCCGCGGACCCGGATCGGGCTGGTGGCGTTCGTCTGCTTCCTGGCCTCGATCCCGCTGGCCAACTGGATGATCCATAATGTCGGGACGGTCTGCATTCCGAACGGGCCGTGCTTGGTCCCTGTCGCTCCCGGTCTGATGGCGCCGTCGGGCGTGCTGACGGTCGGCGTGGCGCTGGTGCTGCGGGACGTGGTGCAGCGGTGCCTGGGGTTGTGGGCCGGGCTGCTGGCGATCCTGGTCGGGTCGGCGCTGTCGGGCTTCATCGCGCCGGGGCCTTTGGTGATCGCGTCGTGCCTCGCATTCCTGCTGAGCGAGCTGGCGGATTGCGCGGTCTATACGCCGTTGCAGCGGCGGCGGCTGATGCTGGCCGTGGTCGCGTCCGCGGTCGTCGGGCTGGTGGTGGATTCGGTGGTGTTCCTTTGGCTGGCCTTTGGCAGCCTGGCCTATCTGCCGGGCCAGGTCGTGGGGAAGCTGTGGGCGGTGCTGTTCGCGGTGCCGCTGGTGCGGCTGCTGCGCCGCGCCGTGCCGACTCCCGTCTAGTGGCGGTCTGGTTCTGATGGCGCTCAGCGCCGCCGATTTCGATTTCGATCTTCCCCCGGACCGTATCGCGCACCACCCCGTCCGGCCGCGTGATTCGGCGCGGTTGCTGGTGGTGGGGGGCGCGGTCACGCACGCCCAAACCGTCATCCCCGGCCTCGTGCCGGGAACCAATCGCGGCACCGGTCCGGGTGTTGGTCCCCGGCACGAGGCCGGGGATGACGGAGTGGGTTCGGCCAACGGGCTCTCCCACCACCACATCCGGGACCTCCCGACCTTGCTGCGCCCCGGCGACGTGCTGGTGGCCAACGACACCCGCGTCATTCCCGCGCAACTCACCGCACGCCGCGGAGAGGCCCGGATCGGCATCACCCTCGACCAACCCACCACGGACGGCGCCTGGCACGCGCTCGCCCGCAACGCCCGCCGGGTGCGGGTCGGGGACACGCTGACCTTCGACGGCGCCCCCGACCTGACCGCGACCGTCGACCGCCGAGACCCCGATGGCGGCGTCATCCTGCGCTTCAACCGCCACGACCAGGCGTTCTCAGACGCGTTGTCCCAGGCCGGTGCTCTGGCCCTGCCCCCCTATATCGAACGCCCCGACGGCCCGACCGAGGCCGACCAGGCCGACTACCAGACCGTCTTCGCCCGCCACCAGGGCGCCGTCGCCGCGCCCACCGCCGGCCTGCATTTCACCCCTGAGCTGCTGGCGGCCCTGGACGCAAAGGGCATCGCCCGCGTCACCATCACGCTGCATGTCGGGGCGGGCACCTTCCTGCCGATGCGGGATGACGACGTCTCCCGCCACCGCATGCACGCCGAACGAGGGGAAATCTCCCCCGAGGCAGCCGCCGCGATCAACGCCGCCCGCGCCGCCGGGGGCCGGATCGTCGCGGTCGGCACCACCAGCCTGAGGCTGCTGGAAAGCGCCGTTGCCCCCGATGGCACAATTCAGCCCTTCCAGGGCGACACGTCGCTGTTCATCCTGCCCGGCTTCCGGTTCCGCGCGGTTGATATCCTGATGACCAACTTCCATCTGCCGCGCTCAACCCTGTTCATGCTGACCTGCGCCTTCGCCGGCACCGAACGCATGCGCGCCGCCTATGCCTCCGCCATCGCGGCCGGCTATCGGTTCTACTCCTATGGGGATGCCAGCCTGTTGTTCCGCGCCGATGACTGAGTTCTCCCTGACCATCGAGGCCACCGACGGCGCCGCTCGCGCCGGCACGCTGCTGACCGCGCATGGGCCGGTGGAGACACCCGTCTTCATGCCCGTCGGCACCGCCGGGACTGTCAAGGCGATGACCGCCGATGCCGTGCGGTCAACGGGCACACGCATCGTCCTCGGCAACACCTACCACCTGATGCTGCGCCCCGGCGCCGAACGGGTCGCCAAGTTCGGCGGCCTGCACCGGTTCATGGACTGGCCTGGCCCCATCCTGACCGACTCCGGCGGCTATCAGGTCATGTCGCTGTCCCAGCTTCGGAAGATGGACGCCGACGGGGTGACGTTTCAGTCCCATATCGACGGGTCAAAACACCGCCTCACGCCCGAACGATCCATCGAAATCCAGCATCTGCTGGATGCCACGATTACCATGGTGCTGGACGAGTGCACCCCCTTCCCCGCCACGCCAGACCAGGCACGGGAGTCGATGGAACTCTCCATGCGCTGGGCGCGCCGGTCGCGCGACGCCTTCACGCCGCGCCCCGGCTACGCTTTGTTCGGCATCGTCCAAGGCAGCGTCTACCCCGACCTCCGCGCCCGCTCCGCCGCCGCCCTGCGTGATATCGGGTTTGAGGGCTATGCGGTCGGCGGCCTCGCGGTGGGCGAGGGCCAGGAGATGATGCTCACCGTCCTCGACGCCACGGTTCCGCATCTGCCCGCCGACCGGCCGCGCTACCTGATGGGCGTCGGCACACCCGATGACCTGATCGAGGCGGTGCGCCGCGGCATCGACATGTTCGACTGCGTCATCCCGACCCGCGCCGGCCGCACCGCGCGGGCCTATACGTCGCAGGGCGTGTTCAACCTCCGCAACGCCCGATTTGCCGAGGACGACCGCCCGCTCGACCCCGCCTGCCCTTGCCCCGCCTGCACGCGGCACGCCCGCGCCTACCTGCACCATCTGTTCCGCGCGGAGGAGATGCTGGGGCCGATGCTGCTGACCTGGCACAACGTGACCTACTACCAGACCCTGATGGCCGGGATGCGGACCGCGATCCGCGCCGGTCGCCTGGACGCCCATGCCGCCGACCTCCGCGCCGCCTGGTCCGTCCCGAAGGAGAACGCATGAGCACGAGCGGCCTGACCCAACTCGGCCAGATGTCCCGCCTGCCCGACTCGCCGGACGATGCGGTGCTGGAACGCGTGCCCAATCCGGCGACGGGCAAGCACTATACGATCCGGTTCACCTGCCCGGAGTTCACGTCGCTGTGTCCCATCACCGGCCAGCCGGATTTCGCCCACGTGGTCATCGACTACATCCCGCGCGGCTGGATCGTGGAGAGCAAGTCGCTGAAACTGTTCATGGGGTCGTTCCGCAACCACGGCGCGTTCCACGAAGCCT